>NZ_JBYSXG010000003.1:0-141502 GCF_058782005.1 Sphingomonas sp. FW306-1B-B10E | reverse complement strand
CCCCCCCCCCCCCCCCCCCCCCCCCCCCCCCCCCCCCCCCCCCCCCCCCCCCCCCCCCCCCCCCCCCCCCCCCCCCCGCGGCCGGATTTCAGGGTTCGCAGCGCGTCTCGCCGCGCCGGAAAACGCGCGGGACACCGCCCCGCGCGTTCCTCGTCGGGTCAGGCCGCGAGCGGTTCGGGCACGGCACCGCTATCGTTGGCGCCCACCTCGCCCTTCGTGTCCGGCGCGGGCAGCAGTGCGACGGGCGCCGCAGGGTCGGGATCGGGATCGCGATCCGGTCCGGCGGCACACGCGATAGCGGCCCTTGCGGCGGCAACCTTGGCGTCGACGCGTACCGTGCCGACCCCGCCCCGCCCGGTATAGGCGGCGGGCGGGAAGGTCATCCAGCGCGGCACCCAGCGCTCGACCTTGATGCGCCCGCCGACCCCGCCAAGATGGTCGATGACGATCCGCTTCATCGTCTTGCCGGTCTCCTTCGCATTGGCGCTGGCGATCCGCTCGCCCGCCACCTCGGCGACCATCGCGGCAAGCGCTTCCTTGTCGCGCAGCAGGTCGAAAAAGGCGGCATCGGCCTGCCACCAGTCGGCCATGTCGATGCCGAGCGTCTGCCCGGCAATTTCGACCGCCGCGCTTCCTGCCGCGAGCGTTTCGCCCATCGCAACGCCGATCACATCGCCCAGCGCGGCATCGGGCAGGTCGAGCAGGCGCAGGAACAGCCGGACCTGCTCGGTCTCGCCTGCGCTGCTGCGCGTGACCGTCTCGCGCTCGGGTTCCATGCCGAGCAACAGCAGCACGGCGCGGCGGCGCTCGTCGAAGCGGGTCTCGCCTGCGCAGGTCTCGACGCTCTCCTGCGTCGCTTCGTCGCGCGCCGCCTGCGGCTCACGCCGCACGCTCCAGAGCGGCGACCCGGCGATCAGGTGCGCGAGCATCAGCCGCAGCGCGACGCCGGGATGATCGAGCATCATCGCGCGCACGGCGGCATGGCGATGCAGGTCGATATAGACCTGCTGCGCCGAGGTGACCTCGGGGCGCTTGGGCTTCTCGCCTGGCACCGCCTCGGCCTTGTCCGCCTTCGCCGCCTCGCGCCGTGTGACATAGCCTTCGTGGAAGCCGACCTCGCCGCTCGCGCGAACATGGATATAGACACGCCCGCCCTTGCGCTTGGGCCGCTTCTCATACTCCCAACTGGCGAAATGCTCGCCCTTGGGCACGATCACGACTTCGCCCCAGCCCTCGGCGAGATAGGCATCGCGCCGCGCGGCGACCGCCGCGTCCTGCGCTGCCCAGAATGCCCCGGCATCGGCGAAGCAGCGGTCCTCGGCGAACAGGTCGCCGACCGTTGCCAGCCCGCTCGCCTCGACATCGAACAAGGCAAGGCTCGCCGGGATCGACTGGCCGCCGAACAGCCAGGACTTGATCTGCGCCCCGGTCGGCGCGCGGGCCTCCGGATCGTCGACAAGGCCGAGCCAGTCCTGCTGCTGGCGCTTGCTGGCGAGGGTCAGGTGGCGGATCGTCGCGCGGTCGATCTCCTCCTTGGCGTACATCGCGCGGATGCGCGGCAACAGATTGCCGAGCGCCAGCACGCGCTTCACGGCGAGATCGGGCAGGCCGAAGGTCGCGGCGATGTCCTCGGGGCTCCGCCCCTCCTTCACCAGCCGGGTGAAGCTGACCCATTGGGTCACCTCATCGGGATCGAGCCGCGCCATGTTCTCGATCATCGAGAGTTCGATGGCGTCGGCATCGTCGCCCTCTTCGAGGATCGCGCAGGGCAGCATATCGTCCTGCGGCTCGGTGTCACCGGCGTCGGCGCGACGCTCGGTTGCGACGATCCCCGCCGCCGTGAAGCGCCGCGCGCCCGCGATGATCTCATGGGTGCCCGGCGCGCATCCGCTGAGCGGCTCGGGATGGGGACTCGGGCGCACCACCAACGGGACGATCACACCCCGCTTCCGGATCGTGGAGAGGATATCCGACACATCGGGCGGGCGCTTGCCGTAGCGCATATTGGCCTTGCTCACGGCCAGCTTGTCGAGCGGGAGAAATGCGAGTCTCATGGGAATGCTCCTGATGAGCGCCGGTCCCGTCATTCCTTCCAAGATGGGCGGGACCGGCTGGGTTGCGGCGGGAACGCGCCGCGCGTCAGCCGTCCCCGGTGTCCGAGGGCGGAAGCGGGTCGGGATCGGGCGCGCTGCCCGCGCCGTCGGCCTTGGCGGATCGCAACTGCTGCTGCGCGAGGAGGATCGAGCCGGTGCGCCGGGCAGTATCGGCCCAGACCGACAGCGGCCGGTCGGTCGAAAAACCGATATCGCGCTCGACGCGCAGCCCGAACGGCAGGCGCAGCGCGGCGATCTCCGACAGGCTGAAATAGCCGAGTTCGGGACAGCCAAAGCCGAGGTCGGCAAGCCCGAACAGCGTGTCGCCATCGGCGTCCAGCTCGGTCGCGAGCCATGTCGCGGCGCCGATGGGGTTGAAGAATTTGACGACCGGCACGGGGTCGTGCCCGCGCGCGCCGGTCGCGGCGACGGCGGCATTGGTGCGCAAAGCGGCGCGCAGCTCTTCCGTAAGCAGCTTCATGATCGTGGCTCCTCCGGGTCGAAGGAGCGCGCGGGATTCCCCCCGGCCGCGCATGCGGGACGCGGATGGATGGAACGCATCGCGAGCCTCCTCCACCGCCCCGGACCCATGGCCTCCCCCGGAAGCGGGGGTGGGCGGCAGAAGCGACCGGAGAGGCCCGCCTCGAGCGGACCGGGCACCCGCAGCCGGGGTCCCCGTCGCGCAGCGGCGGGGTGGCGCAGGGCCGCAACGACAGTGAAGGAGCCGGGCACAGCCCGGCTTGCCGGGTCCGCGGGCGGGCCTAGCAGGGCGCGCCGCCCACTCCCGCGCCACCGGGAGAGGCCATAACCACGCCGCCGCGCCAGCGGCGACCGCATCGTCCTCGGCGGCGTGCCGCCGACCCGACAAGAACGGGCTCCCGCGCGGCGCAGCCGGACCAGCGGCGCAGGGTCGGGCTTCGCGCCCAAAGGCGGCAGCATGTCGCCGGGCGCGAAACCGGGCGCGCCGCCCGGCTGCAGAGCGCGTGTGCCCGCGGGGCCGCGCTCAGGCGCCGCACCCTGCCCGGCTGCGCAGCAGTCCGGCAGTGTGCGTCCTCAGCCCCGCACCTTCAGGGCAGCGCACGCTGCCCCGCCAGCCGATCGTCACCGGCAGGCCGAGACCCACAGGGCTCGGTGGCCGTCCGCCGGAAGGCCATAGAGCGTGCGGTCGCGCGGGCGCTTGCTCGGTTGAGGTGCGGTATTTCGCACCGCTACTTCCGATGTCCGGCCTTGAGCCTGGCGGGGCGCTCAAACCATCCCGGGAGGCTTCAGCCGCTTGCCCGCGGCAACTCACGCCATTTGCCGCGCACCATCGCCTGGCCGCCCGGCATAAGTCGCCGGACGCGCGAGCGCAGATGCTCCGTTATCGCCGGCGTTCAAGTTCTATCTTGACGGCTTCGAAGGTAGCGCGCGCTGAGCGTTCGCTAGTCAAGTCATCCCGAGGCCGCCAGAAATACGCCACGGTCCGCGCCCAGCCGGCGACATCCAGTCTCACGGCAAAGGATCGACTTTCCCAATACATCCATTATGGATTAATTCGCACGCGGCGATGCGAGGCCCCGTCTTATACAATGTCGGAGGGTGTGATGTCCGAAGAAACAAGAAACGATGCAGTAGAACTTGCGACCGAGCTTACGATTGCGTGGCTTGGGAACCAGAGCAATCGTATCGCTGCCGACGACGTGCCGGCATTCTTGCGCACGATCCACAGCACGTTGCGGGAGCTCGAAGCGGGATTTTCGGGCGCGGACGATGGAGCAATCGAAAGCGCCTCTGAGCCAGATTTCACCCCGGCTGTCACGGTGCGCAAATCGCTAGCTTCAAGAGATCATATTTTGTCGATGATCGACGGCAAGCCCTACAAGACACTACGCCGGCATTTGTCGAAGCACGGCCTGACGCCTGAGGACTATCGCCGCCGCTATCGCCTGAAGCCGGACTATCCAATGGTATCGGAAGCCTATTCCGAGCAGCGCCGAGCAATGGCAATGAAGATCGGCCTGGGTGCGAGAGGCCGCGCGGCCAAGAAGGTCGCGAGCGCTCCTGCACCGAAGCCGGTAGGCCGAGGCCGGGCGAAATCGGAATAAGCTGGCAAAAAACTGGTGCAGACGGTCCTGCTACGCCCGGGCGGCGGATCAGCTGCCGGGCTCGCCCGCTTGTTGGGGCGCTAATAGCCACGCCACCTGTTCTAGCCATTGCGATAGGCCGTTCCGCGCGGAGGCGGTCAGTCCGACATGGCTGCGACGGGCATCGCTGGCATCGTGGACGCGGTTCACCAGCTCCAATTCCTCGAGACGCCCGAGCCAGCGCAGCGCAGTGGTGTAGGGGACACATGACGCGACGCACGCTTCGGTGATGCTCACCGATTGGTTTGAAAGTTCGCTGGCGTAGAGAGCGAGCAAGATATCCCAAGCGGGATCGGCGAAGAGTTCAGCCGGCAGCAGTTGTTCCCGCAGTCGCCGAGCGCCAAGATACCGCCGCACCTGCATCGCAGCGAGCGGAGGAACACGGCCGGGCTGGCGCGGCGAGGTCGCGCCGGTCACGACTGCAAGGCGGGCGGCCAAGGCTCGAAAGCCTTCGGCTATCGCAGTCAATTCCGCCTCGACCGGGTCCTCCGCCGCCGCGACTTGCGAAGCCATTACTGCGCCTTGCGCCGGATTAGCGCTGGAGAGGGAGGCCGGCCCGCCGATCCAGCATGATACCGCCTACCATCGCTAGAAGCAGCGGCAGGCTCCAAAACGATTGCAGCGCAAAATAGGTGATAGGCTTGAGTTCGGGCTTGGCAACGGTGGCGAGATGGGTCGTCACGCTGATCAAGTGAAAGGCAGTCATCCATAGCGGCCAATAGGATCGGCTGCGAAGCGCGGCGCAGAGGAGGCCGAGCAAAAGCAACAGGTCGACGGCCAATACCGGCAATTGCGTATGGGACCAGCGCTGGTCCAGATGCGCGGCAGGCACACTCAGCAACGCGGCCGCTACGATCATGATGACGATCCATCGACCTTCACTCCCTCCGGCCAACCACGCATAAGCGCAGCTGCCGAACAGCAAGACTGAGAAAAGATAGCCGACCATCGGCGTCAGCCCATCACGGCGGATTGCGCCAGGTCAAGCTGCGCCCCGCGCGCATCGCATCATTGCGCGGGCAAGATGCCGGCGGCCGACGGGGTGCTGTGGCCCGCCTCGGCGGTCGTGAAGATTGTTTGCGGCGCACCCCAGCAACCGAAGTCAACCGTCTCGAGATTGCTTTGGCGTTGAATGACGACCATCTGGCTATGGGCGTCGACCATCTCCTTTCGCCCCTCCAACAACTTCCCGAACCCGGCGCTGAGGCTCTCAAGGAGCTTTTGCTTGGTTCTCGGGTGCATCCCGGACATGGCAGTGCCTTCGATCACGGAGGTCGTCACGCGCGCGCTGCTCAACAAAGCGTTGTCAGTTGCATGGAACACCTCGGTGATATCGCCCGCGATCACGCGCGCGGCGCCTTCGGTCAGATGGGTCATGACTCCTCCTCGGCCCCGGATCGGGCGCTTTTCTATTGATGTCCTCGGTGCAGGGTGCGCCCTAGCGAAGCGCGTCGAAACAGGTTCTGATCACGATCACACAGGCTAGAAACACGAGCGTGGAAAACAGGGCGATCTTCGCAATGACGAAAATGCGGTACGGTGTGGGCAAATCATTGATGCGGCCCCCTATCGGTGGAAGCAGCGTGCCTAGATCGAAGTTCTCGTGACGCGCTGCCTGAGCCTCGTCATCGGCGGCAGGCATGGCGTCGGCAAGCGGCGGCGGATGCCTAGGCAATCGCTGCCCAGGCGAAGCCTCGTGATCCGCGAGCATCCGGGCCGCTTCAGCGCGACCCGGGGCCTCGAGGATCTGCACGGCGTTGTGAATGTGGTTGTCCACGGTCGAGTGTCTGATCCCGAGCCGGGGGCCGATTTCCTTCGAGGTATATCCCTGCCCGACCAAACGCAGGCAATCCCTCTGGCGTTTGGTGAGCTTGCCGAAGCGGCCGGCGATGTTGCCGGCTCGCGCGGGCGCCTCGAGCGTCTCCGAAGTCGGCGCACTGGGGTCTGCCGGGCTCATTGATCTGGCGCCAAATCGGTCGAATCGTGGCTGGGACCGGCGAGTGGCAGCACCGGCACATCGTCGAGGATATCCCGAGCCATTTGCAGGTGGCAGCTGACTGTACTCGTCCCGATGTGGTCACTGGTGCGAAGCGCACGATCGATTTCCGCGCCGAGCTGTCGGCGCAGCGCGTTCAAATCAGGGGCCGCGCGGATCATTGTCCAACTATGCGCAGTTGCTCATTGCAGACAAGCCGGCGCGGCAAGCGCCGATTTGACTTATCGCTCCGCTCCTCGCCTATATTGCATATCGAGCGGGATCGAAGGAGCGATCCTGAGAGAAGCCGCGCAAAGCGGCTGCACCCAATGTTCTTCAGGCTCGTCCTCTTCCGCCGGATCCTCCGGTTCGAGGTCAGCGTCCCCGTCCTTGGTGTCGAGCAGATCGATGATGCCGTCGGCGAGGGCCTCCAGCAGGGGTCTCGGCAACTCCGGCAAAAGAGCGAGTATGTCACCGAGGAGACACAGCCAGACCGTTGCTGTCGGCGGGTGCTTCATGAGAGGCCTCCGATTGCGCCCCGGGTCAAGATCACGCTGGCAGCGCGCGCCCGCAACGCGCTCTGTACGCCGGCGAGTGCTTGGCCGCGCGGGGAAGACGATGCTCGACGCGCGCGGCACCGCCGCCGCCCTCCGTCGCGCGCCGCCCGGTGGCGACTATCCTGCCCAGCGCGCGGATCGAGAATGCGCGGCACTAGATCAGCCCCTTCGTCCTCAGGCTGGTACAGCCCGCGCGCGTGACGATGATATGGTCCACGAGCCGCATCTCCACGGTCTGCGCGCCTTGCGCGACACGGCGCGTGATTTCGATGTCGGCCTGACTTGGGTTGGGCTCACCGGACGGGTGATTATGCGCAAGGATCATCGCGGCGGCGCCAGCTTCGAGCCCGCGCATGACAACATCCCTGACCTCCATCGGGCACGAGGAGACGCCGCCCTGCCCAAGCAGCTCGTCGCGAATGAGCCCGTTGCGGGCGTCGAGCAGAAGAAGGCGGACCTGCTCGCGCGACTCCATGCCGAGCGTGAGATGAAGATATTCGAACGCGTTTCGCGCGGATGCCAGGCTTATTCGTTCGTCGAGTTCGCGCCGCTGCATCCAAAATGCCGCTCGCTGGACTGCGCGCAGCATGCGGACCACCCTCAGATTGTCGCAGACGCGCAGCTGCGCAATCGCCGGAGCCGCGAGCGCTTCCTTGAGTGAACCGAAATGGGCGATGATCGTTCGGGCGGCGGCGCTATGATCGACACCGTCCAGCCCGTCCAGCAACTGCTCTAGGATTTGCTGGCAATGCATCCTCGGCTGCGGCGATACTGCCAAATGCCCCAGGTCAGCGCGACCAAGGTCGGCCAACCCGAAACGCCCTCCATCAGCCCGTAGGCCAGACGCGACATTTCTGGCCGTATCAGCTTCGCCACGTGTCCGAGCGATGCGATCGCCTGAAAGCTGCATGCCCATATCAGCCACCCGCGGCCCGAACGATATGCCTCGCGCACCAGCGCGACGAGCAAGACCAGGTCGACCGCGACCACGCCCGCCTCGATATGAAGAAACGCCTTGGCATGGCTGCTGTGCACCCAGGATGTGGCAAGGAGCGCTATCAGGAAATAGGCTGCTGCCGCGCGTTCGGCCCGCCCTCCCCAGCCCCACGCTGCGAGGCATGCCAAAGGGAGGGAAAGCCAGAAACCATAGACATAGACTATGCCGAGGGGGGAGAGCATGCAGTCGAAGGACCATGCTCCCACCCTCCGGTCAATCCGGTCAGGCGGCCCGATCGACGGATTGCAGCAATCGGCCCACCGGGCATTGCGGGCCGTAACCCAGATCGCCGAGCAGGTCGGCGAGCACCTTGTGCGATCCGTTGAAGCAGTTGGCCGCGATCGTCAGGTGGTCCGCACCCCTCGAAGCCAGAGCGATGGCATCCGAGCCGAAATCCGCGGGCACCCCGCCATGGTGGGCCTTGGTGCGCTCCTCGAGCATGGTCGCGACGAGGCGGTGCGCCTCGGCAGCACTGTAATTTGCGTTCTTCTCGACAGGCAACAGTGCCTCGCCGACGGCGAGCACCGAGCGGTCGACAATCCTATTTCTGCGCATTGGCTTCTCCCTGCCCGGCAGGCGTGGCTGCCGGGTCACTTGTTCCGAAGATGCAGAATGAATTGGGCCAGCACCTCGAAACCCCGTCCAATCGGCTCGGCGGCGCTCAGGATGATGGCAAGTGCGAGGGTCAGGCGGATGATTTTCGTAGCCGTTTGAAGACGGGTCGTCTCATGGCGCAAGGTCTCCGGTATTGCAGAGGCGTCGTGCGACACAGGTTGAGCATCGATGGCGTAATCGATACCCGGCTCCCGGATCTGCCCGCTTTCCCACTGCGGCTGCCGCGTTGGATACGGCGACTCCAAGATGCTTGACGCGCCGGAGTCCGCAACGTCCGGCATTTGCCTAGGTAAATCTTGCGGATGGGTCGCATCCCACGCCTGGACCAGGGACAGCGCCGCATAGCGGTCAGACACGCCGAGGCGTTGCAGCGCTGCTCCGATGTGCTGGTCCACCGTTCGATGGGAAATTCCCAGGCGGGCCGCAATATGTTTCGAGGATCCGATTGCGACCAATCGAATGCATCGCCGCTGCGCTTCCGTAAGGTGCGGCACGCGTGCGATCTGGTCTGCGGTAGGCGGCATCGCCGCACGGTACATTCCCCGCGACTCGCTTCAAACGCCGTGGACGATCCTCTCACCAGCGCGCGCGGCTAAAGGTCGGGCTGCGCAACGCCTGCACGTGCCAGGGGGCCGCAAATTCGATGCAATGTCGGCCTAGTTCGATCCAGCGCCGTCGTCACACCTTCGTGTTGCCGAGCCCCGTCGCAAAGAGGTGGCCCAGCAAACGGTTCAGGGTGATGACCTGACCTGCTCCGCATTCCCGCCAGATTCGATAAAGATTTTATCGACGCAATGTGCTTCCGCCCAAGCGAGGCCAGCCGCCTCGGCTGCTTCGTACGTCGGATACGGATCGCTCGCAACGAGCGCGACCGACTCCATGTTTTTGCCGTCAACGCAGGCCATCAGTGCGGAGGCGACCAGCGAGTATCTACCCTCGGTTTCGTTGATTTTGATGCAGTCAGCCTCGTCGGACGCCATCACCCCGGGCGCGAGCTTAACGATCTCCATATGTGTTCCCCAACAAAAGCGTACGAGGGATGCAGCGCCGATCCGGCGCCGGTTCGCTTGAACTTCCGAACGGCGTAATTGGTCGGCAAGATTAGACGCTTGATGGTTCCAGGGGGCCGCGCATACCAGCCGACATCAATCGGTCAATTCGGCAAAGATAGAGATAGCTGTCCGGGCTCTCCAACTGTTGGCGCTACAGCCCTCTCGCCAGCCGGAGCTGGTCACGGCGGCGATCGGGATCGGCAGTGCTGGCCGCAATATCGCGGGCGAGCATCGCACGGCAACGCAGGCGGCGCTCGTTTGCGAACATCATACTCATAGGCCTTTCCATCCGCTCGACGCGACAACGCGCTAAGCCTCCGGGAGGCTCCTGCACGCTCGACGGCAAGGCCTTGGGTCCGCTGTTGCGCGCGGCAGGCGGCGTTGAGGGCGGTCGCGGCAGAGGGCAAGGCAGGCGCCGGTAATCCACAGCAAGCGGTGGTGGATCATCGGGTACTTCCTCTGGTCAGTGCACCTCAACGTGCGTTCCCGTGCGAAAGGCGCCGAGCGCGGCGTCCCAGCCCTGCGCCTTGGTACTGTCGTCGGCATTCGCCGGCCGAACCGCGTAGCGCGGATCGTTCGCAAGGCGCGCGCTTGGGTCCGGAAGGGCGACCAGCAGATCATAGCTTCCCCGCGGCATGGTGTGCGGCAGCGTCACCGCCAGCGGCACAACCTTGCTCTCCCCCGGCAGCAAGCCGCGCAGATCGCCGTCGTCGGGCAGGCGGACGAGCGTGCCATCCGCGCGATTGCGCAGAATGAGTAAGGGGACGCGCGGATTGAAAAGTCGCGCCCAGCCGTCATTGCGCACCGTCAGGTCAAGCCGGAAGCTACCCCCCGCGACGGCCTGTGCCGGATGCGCGACCGAAACCAGCGCCAGCCGATAGCCCATCTCCGCCGCGACCGCATCGTAGCAGCCACCGCGCGCCCAGGCGTCGTGAAACAGCCGACGATAATAGTCCGCGTTGAGATAGGTCAGGTTGTACCGCGCCCCTTCGCGAAGAATATCCGCGCATTGCGTGCGCGGCGCCGCGCCGGGATCGTCGGCGGGGTTGCACGTCTCGCCCCCGAACGGCGCGACGTCGCCGAGCCGGTCAAGATAGGCCTGCTCGGCGGTACGCGTGCCCGCGTCCTCGCTGAAGGTGCCGACATCGGTCTGACTGGCGAGGAAGCAGTCATTGTGGAAGCCGATCCGGAACCCCCGTCCGATCGACGTCGCGGGCGCTGGCAGTTCGGCAGCCCAGGCTTCGATATAAGGCGGGTAGCGAAACTGAACGAAGCGGTCGGCCGGCGCGGCATCGAGCAGCGCATCCTTGATCGCACTACGGGCCGCGGGTTCGGTCAGCCCGTTGGACGAAGTGTGCCACTCGCCCCACGCTCCGACGAAACCCGCCTGGACATAGGCGATCGCGTCGGCATTGGCCTGGAATACCGGCTTGAGCTGGGCGAGGTGGCGCAGCACCATCGGCAGCGCCGCATCTTTGGCGTCGCGATACTCGGTCTCGCCGCGCGGATAATTATACACCCCTCGGACGATGAGCTTGACCCCGGCGCGGCGTGCCGCGGCGAACCCTGTTTCGAGCCGCTTGAGATAATCGGCGGGTAGTGCTGCGGTCCGATAGGGCCCGAGGTTGATCCGCGCGTAGATCAGCCGATAGCCGTCCCGATACGCCGTCTCAAGAAAGGCGGGATCGATCCGGTCGAGATCACCCCGGCTCGCGCGGTAAAAGCCGCGTTCGGGGTTGGCCAGCGGCGCGTCGGTCGAGGCGAAGCGCGCCTCTACCCGAGCTTGCGCACTGACTTGCCCGACCCACCCTGCAGCAGCGAGCATCACGAGCGCCGTCCAGCGCATTGCACATGACCCACGCATCAGCGAAGCGCCGCGTCGGCCCAGGTCGCGACCAGGGGGAGGTCGCTGCCGCTGCTCTCCGCCGCCACGACGATCTCGACCAGCTTCGCGCCGCGGAGATCAGCGCTGAGCGACCGCGCGGCATCGCCGAAGCGCATCGGTCCGCTCTCGGCGATCAGACGGCCGTCGCCATAGACGCGGAAGCGCACTCGATCCTTGGTGTTGCGGGTAGAATCGTCGACGCCGACGAGTGCCTCGAAGCGATTGCGTCCGCCGGTGTTGCGGATTTCGAGCCGCGAGCGGGCGAGGATGCCGATCCCGGTATCGAACCGCCGCCCGGCGATCTGCAGCGTCTGGTCGTAGGGGGTGGCGTCAGCCTGCGCCCCGCCCCAGCCCGCGTAAATCGGCCGCTCGCCGGTGTCGCGGGTGCCGCTCCACTGACCCATCATGCGGTGCACCACCGGATCGGCTTCGGGTACGACGATCCCGTCGGTGGCGACGTTGATGTCGCCCGGAATCTCGGAGAGATAGACGCCGTCGGCCAGCCGGCGCTCGCCGGTCGCCTCGAAGATCAGGGTCTGGCGGGGCGCCAGGGTGAAGTGCGTCTCGCCCTTGAACGGCACGAGGGTCGACTTGTCCCACAGGTTCTGCATCCGAATGGGCGCGTCGGCGGCGAATTTGAGGTGCGCGGCAGTCAGCTCGACCTGCGCCTGGCGCTCGCCGCGATTGAACAACGCGACCGCCTTGCGACCGCCGCTCAGCGTCTTGACGATGATCTGCACATCGTCGCTGGCATAGGCGATCACGCCCTGGTGGCCGCCCTTGTCCTGGTTCACTGCGATAATGTCGGCGTTGCTCCAGATGTCCATCAGGCTCTGCGGCGCGTTGCGCAGGTCATAGCCGATCAAGAGCGGCGCGTTGATGATCGCCCATAAGGCGAAGTGCGACTGCGCCTCGGTCAAATGCCGCTCGTCGAAATCGCCGTGCCCGACGAACAGCATGTCGGGATCGTTCCACGCGCCGGGCTTTGCATAGAGCGCGCGGGTCGAGGCGCTGTCGAAATTGTGCAGCATCCGCGTCCAGTTCGGCGTGATGTCACCGCTGGTCCGCCACATGTTGCCGACCTGCTTGCCCCAGGTCCGCACATCGGCGCTGCCCCAGGCACACAGCGAGAAGATATAGTCGCCGTCGGGATTGTGTCGCGCCAGCGCCGCGCCGACCGCTTCGTAGAGCCCGCGCACCGCCGGAACGTCAGTGCGGTTGATCGAGGCCTGATCGATCAGCGGCGTCACCGGGGTGTAGCCATATTGCTTCACGATCGCGCTGCCGGGTGCGTAGACATTGATCCCGCAGGCATCGACCTTGAGATAGTCGAACCCCCATTCACGGAAGTAGAGCGCAATGTCCTGGTCGACATGCCCGAACAGCCCGACCTCGCGTTCAGCGGTGGTGCCTTCGGGCAAGTTGGGCGAGTGAAGGTCGTACGCCTGGGAACAGGCGTTGCGGCCTATATCGCTGTAAAGCCCGGCCTTGAGCCCCATCGAATGGATCCGGTCGACGAACGCGCGGAAGCTGGTGTTGCCGCCCTCGCCCGCCGCCGAGGGGAAAATCTTGGTGCGGATCTGCATCCGCCCGTCGCTGGTGCGGCGCTTGAGCCACCAGCCGTCGTCGACATTGACATAGACATAGCCGAGCTTGGCGAGCCCGCTGTCGACCAGCTTTTGCGCCGAGCCGATCACCTTGGCCTCGTCGACGTCCGTGCGGAACGCGTTCCACGAACTCCACCCCATCGGCGGAGTCAGCCCCTGCTTGCGCTCGGGTAGGCTCCAGCGCCCGGTCGGCGCGAGCGGATCGGCGGCCGTTCCGGTCTGCCCCACGGCCGGCGCCGCGGCGGCGAGCAGCAGCCCGAGGGTGAGGCAAGAGGCCGAGAGCGTGCGCTTGGACATGGGAGGTCCCGTACTGGAGGAAGCGTCGGGCCGCCGCGTCATGCGGCGGCGTTGCTGATGCATTGATCGATATAGGCGGCGTGGTCGGGCAGCCCGGCGAGCCGCGCGGCGACGGCAGTGCGCATCCGCCGGAGCTGGGCGTCGAGCGCCTCGCGCGGTGCCGCGTCGGCGACCGGATGATGGCGCTTGGGCATCATCCCCTGCCCGATCAGCACCGAAGCCCAGCTTGGCTCTTTGAACAGGTCGTGCGGCTGCTCGATGAATAGGCTCTCCTCGGCGAAGAGGGTGAGACGCTCGGCCAGGCCGTCGGGCACCGCCATGTTGCGGCAATGGGCCCAGAACGGCGTGTCGTTGCGGTCGGTGACCTTGTAGTGCGCGATGATGAAGTCGCGGACGCGCTCCCATTCGGCCGCCATCATCGCGTTGAAGCGGGCGATCGTCGCCGGATGCGCGCGTTCGTCGCGCGGGAACATCGCCATTAGCTTGGCGAGCGCCGACTGGACCATGTAGATCGACGTGCTCTCGAGCGGTTCGACGAACCCGCCCGCCAGCCCGAGCGCGACGACGTTGCGGTCCCAGGTCTTGCGCCGCCGCCCGGTGACGAAACGCAGCATCCGCGGTTCGATCGTCGCAGGGCCGTCGAGCCGAGCCAGCAACGTCGTGCTCGCTTGGTCCTCAGATAGAAAGGCGTCGCAGAACACATGGCCGTTGCCGGTGCGATGCTGGAGCGGGATGCGCCATTGCCAGCCTGCGTCGAACGCGGTCGAGCGCGTAAACGGCGACAGTAAGGCGAGCCGCCCGCTCTGCACCGCCACCGCGCGGTTGCACGGCAGCCATCCGCTCCAGTCGTCGTAGCCCGCGCCGAGCGTCTGCTCGATCAGCAGCCCCCGAAATCCCGAGCAATCGAGGAAGAAGTCCCCGGCGATCTCGGGCCCGTCACGCAGCGCCAGCGCGGTAACGTCGCCGGTCTCGCCGTCCTGCCGCACGATCTGCACCATTCCCTCGACACGGGTCACCCCGAGCCGCTCGGAATAGCGCCGCAGCATCGCCGCGTAGAGCGCCGCGTCGAAATGAAAGGCGAAGTGGAGTTGCTGCTCGCCGGGCTGCAGCTGGGTCATCCCAAACTGCCCCGCCATCGCCGCGCGGCTTTCGAGACTATAATCGAGATAGGCGCTATCGCCGCCTTCGGCGCGGTGGCGCAGCCAATGTTGCAGGAAGCCGACGCCGTTGAGGTCGGTACCAATCGGCCCGAAGGGATGCAGATAGCGTTCACCGCGCCTGCCCCAATCGACGAACTCGATGCCGAGCTTGAAGGTCGCGTCGCAGTTGCGCAGCACGTCCACCGCGCTGATCCCGAGAATCTGATGGAAGGTTTCGATCAGCGGGATCGTCGCCTCGCCGACGCCGACGGTGCCGATCTCCTCGGATTCGACTACGGTGATCGAACGCCCTTCGGTCCCCAGGGTTCGCGCCAGGCACGCTGCGGCCATCCACCCCGCGGTGCCGCCGCCCAGGATCACGATCCGCTGCATCCCCTCTCCTTCAGAGCGGCGCCGGGCGCCGATGCCTTTTCAACATCGGCGCCCAACTACCTCCAGCGTCAGAACTTCGCGCGGACGCCGAATTGGAAGCGGCGGTCATACTCGAACTGGCCACCGGGCAGGAACATCACTTCGCGATCCGGCTCGACGTCGGTGGGTCCGCTGACCTGCGACTTCATCTTGATCCGGGTCTTGAGCAGGTTCGAGCCTTGGAAGTTGAACTCCAGGCTCGGCGTCACCGCGATGCGCAGCGAGGCGTCGAGGAACCCCTCCGCCTGGTTCCACACCGGGAAGCCCAGGCAGCAATCGTTGATCGAGTTCACATATTCGGAGCGCCAATTATAGGCGAGACGGGCGCCGATCGGGCCCTTCTCGTATAGCAGCATGGCGTTGAACGAGTGATCCGAGAGGTTCTCCAGGCGGTCGACCTGGATCATGCCGGACAATGCCGATCGGGCAACCGCACTGCCGCCGGTGGTGTCGACCACCAGCTGTGCGTTCTTGACCCCATCGTTCTTGATATAGGTATAGTTGGCCTGGACGCCGAAGCCGCTGAGCAGGCCCGGCAGGAAGTCGAAGTAACGCTGGAAGGCGGCTTCGAAACCGTAGATCGACGCACCCTCGCCATTGACCGGTCCGGTCACGATGACCTCACGCGTCACGCCGCCGTTGGTCACCGGCACGGAGAAGGTGCCGTTCTGGATATAGTCGCGGAACCTCTTGTAGAAACCGGCGAGGCTGAACGACCCGACACTGCCGTCATATTTCTCGATCGAGATGTCGATTTGATCCGCCTGGATGGGCCGCAAGCGCGGATTGCCGGTCTGCGCCGTATAGGCGTAGCGATAGGAGATCGGAGTACCGGCCGCATTGAGAACGATGTTGGGATTGCCGACGCGGATCTCCGACTGCGGCAGGCCGCCACGCCGGATCTGCGTGAAGTTCTTCAGCAAGCCGATGTCGGGCTTGGAGATCGCCCGCGATGCCGCGAAGCGCACGAACAGATCGTCGCCGAGGCCTAAGCGAAGGTTAAGGCTGGGCAGCCAATAGTCGTTCCTGTTCTCCACTGTGGAGCCGAGGCTGCCGCCGGTCGAGAATGCCTGGTCCTGGGTCGAGCCCGCCGCAAGGCAACCCGGCGAAATCGCGTACTGACCCGGACCGAGCTGCCCGATCTGTTCGGGGGTCAGCGGCACGCAGAGCGTCTCCGCCGGCGTGAACGCATCGGCGTAGATCAGCGAACCCTCGCTACGCGTGCGCAGGTTGACGTAGCGAACCCCGATGTTGCCGGTCACGGTGACGCCGCCCAGCGTCGCGTTGTCGCCGCCGAACTTGGCCATGACATATCCCGACTTGGTCTTCTCCCGCACGTCTAGGAGTTCACCTGGCGTGAAGCAGCTGCCCTCGATCTCTTCCGGCCGGTGGCAGATCGGGTTCCACTGCGAAGAAGCCACGCCGCCCTCGTCGGTCTGCCCGCCGATGCTGAAGCGGTTATAGGTCTCGTTCGGATTGGCGAGAATGTCCGAGCGCATGAACAACAGGCTCGGATTGGTGATCACCCCGCCGCCGAAGATCTGCTGGCCGTAGGGACGAACCTCCCAGTAAGGCGAACCATATCCCTCGAAGAGGATCGGGTTGCCCGCGCTGTCGCGTCCGATAGTGTTGCGGCCGCTGTTCGCGAACACCGAGCCCGCCGGGTTGGTCTGCCAGTCGGAGGTGATGCTCTGCCAGTTGTAGACCGACCACTGATGCTCCTGCCGCCGGTTGGCATAGCGGCCGCCGAAGCGGATCTCGGACAGCCATGGCGAGTCGAAGCTGTAGCCGCCGTCGAGGCGGAATGCGTCCATCTGGCCGCTGCTGTCGGTGATATGGTCCATCACCGAGGCGGGGGTGTAGTCGTTCGGATTGGTCAGCCAGTCCTGGCCGGTGGTGTTGTAGCCCGACGGCGACAACAACGAGACCTGCGGGGTCGCGCCGCGCAGATCGAGGGCGATGTCCGCCCAGGTGCGCATGTTGAAGGTGATGTCGTAATTATAGTTGGTGGCCTTCACTCGCTGATAGTCGAAGTTGAACATCAGCCGGTCGGTGGCCTGCCAGACTAGGTTGAACGAGGCGTCGGAGATGACCCGATCCTCGTTTGAATAGCGGGTGGCGACGTCCAGCGGCGAGCCAGCACGGCAAGGCCGCCCGCCGGTGGTGACGTCGGTATTGAGGCACGGCTGATACAAAGGCAGCCCATTGGGCAGCACGCCGAGATAGTCGGTCGATCCGGGGGTATATTCCCCCGTTGCCCAGTCGGCGATGCCGCCAAAGCCCCAGCCCCCGCGCGAGGTGGTGATGGTGCCCGTCTGGAACAGCCCGTCCTCGCGGAACGTGAAGGGCGTCCCGTTCGGTGCCGTCGGCCCCAGCGCGCGCGGCGGCTGGATCAAAGTCGGGTCGGTCCAAACCGTCGAGTGATTGGTGTTGGCCGGATCGACCCAGGTCCAATAGCTGAGCAGCTGATGCTCGACCCAGGTCGTCTTGTAGCTCGAGCGGTTGTACTGGGCGGTAGCGACCAGATTGCCGTCGTTGCTCTTCCATTGGCCGGCCACCGCGATGCCGAAGCGCTTGCGGTCATAGTTTGTCTCGGAAAAGCCGATCCCCGACGGGATATAGACCATTCGGTTCTCATAGACGCCGGCAGCGAAGGGCATGACCCGCGGGGTGGTGATGCCTTGCGACCGAGTCACCACCTGCGAATAGGCTGCGTTGGCCAGCAGGCCGAATTCCCCGACGCCGGTCGACCATCGATCGGAAAACACGCCCGAGATGTCCGGGGTCGCGCGCTGGCTGATGTCGCCATAATTCTGCGTCGCGCTGAGCGTCAACACGCGGCCGGCCTGGTCGAACGGCTTGCGCGTGCGCAAATTGACCGTGCCGGCGATGCCACCCTCGATCATCTCGGCCGTCTGATTCTTGTAGGTATCGACCCCCGCCATCAGCTCCGGCGACACGTCGCTCCAGCTCAGGCCATAGCCCGAAGTCGCGGAGAAGCTGTCGCGGCCGTTGAATTCGGAGCGGACCTGCTGGAGCCCGCGAATGACGACGCCCGAAGGCTCCGCCGAATAATGCATGACGTCGTCCCGCGCGGCCGAGCGGATGACGGTTACGCCGGGGACGCGCTGAAGCGCCTCGGCGACGGACTTGTCGGGGAAGGCGCCGATATCGGTGGCGGTGATCGAGTCGACCACCGTGTCGGCATCGCGCTTGAGCTTGGCAGCGGTGGCGAGCGCCTGGCGCTGGCCGGTAACGACGATGTCTTCGGAGCCATCAGCCTCGGCCGACTCGGCCTGCGGGCCGGCCGCATCCTGGGCGAGCGCGGGAGCAGTGGTGCCGATCAGCCAAAGCGCCGTTCCAGCGACGAGGAAATTGCGAAAGCGCGCACGTCTCATGGTGAATTGCCCCCCATGCAATTGTTGAAATCTTGCGTTTCGTTACATTGGTGTTGCACTGGCTCGCACGATTCGACTGTATTCGCAAGCAATAATTATCTGATAAATACAAAGTGCGCGGCACAAGGAAACAAAACGAAATACGACTTGGTATCTTATGCGGCGTGGGGCGGCTCGGGCAGTCCGGCGCGAACGCGTACCGCTCAGGGCCGCCCGCACACCTCGATCAGGAGTGAGCGCCGCGACGCGCGCCTCATCTCCTTGATCCAACTTGCCGTCGAAGAGACGTGGGCCGAGCGAGCCGGACGCGAAGTGATCCGGCGCGGCTCATGGATATTCTGTTCATCGAGGCGCTCCGCGCATCGGGGCCCGAAGTGTCGAGCGGCATCCTCCGCGGACCGGAGGACGAACGCGTCGCCGCGCGATCCGCAAATTCATTAGCGACCGACAGCACCCTCGACCATCGAGGCCTTGGCCAGCGCGGCCGCCGTGTCGCGATCAGCTCTCTTCGATCGCGTCCGCGGCGCGGTCGGCATGGCCCCCGGGGGGTGTCTAGTACCCTGGCGCACGGTGCTGGCCAAGCAATTGCTGGAGCACGAATAGCCGCTATTCGAGAAGGTCGCTCGACAGGTCGGCTACGGTCCTGCCGGCACCTTCAGCGTCGCATTTGCGCGGCGTGTCGGTGTCGCAGAGGGTCGCTACGCGCGCCAGCAGCGGGACATCAAGGGCGCGCGGGGTCGGGAGCCCGCTTTCGAACCCTAGGCCGCATTATGCAGCTGCCAACAAATCGCCTTCTGATGGTTGTTGCGCAGGTCCCTGACAGTCCCACCCAATCGGGGAGGGCCGGCCGATCCGGAATCAGCGTCATTGAAGCTGCCTCGTCGGTTCAATCGCGAGTTTGGCCGACAAGCGCGCTGCCAGGCTGCGCGTAGCGCGCGCATCGCCTCGGTCCAGCACAGATCGCTACGCAGCCAAGGGCAGACAATAGTTGATGTTGCTGCCAATCCGCATGTCCTTACATTCCAGCGGGCACTATGCGCATCGTGCCGAGGGCCAGAGCCCTGCCGGAGCGCGCGTCTACGACCAGCGGCTCGACGGGAGTACCACTTTCGTCGACGACATAGCTCGTGCCCCCCTCGCCATGATATTTGCGGCCCCAGGCACCGATCGCCATCAGGATCGGTACCACGTCCGCACCCTTGTCGGTGAGGACATATTCGAAGCGCGGCGGCCGGGCGCTGTAGGCACGCTTCACCAGCAGGCCATCCTCGACGAGCGCAGCCAGCCGCCGCGTAAGGATGTTGGGCGCAATACCGAGATTGGCGCGCGCCGCCTCGAAGCGGATTGGATTCTGGCTGGCGTTACGGAGGATCAGCATGCTCCACGGATCGCCGATCCGGGCAAGCGCGCGGCCGACGGGACAGGGTCCCGAACGATATTTCCCAATGTCCATTGCAAAAAGATAGTGACTCCCTATCATTTTGCAAGTGACTTGGCGAATGGCTTGCCAGTCAGGAGAAATGCAATGCCCGAACTATCCGGAACAGCCCTTGTCACAGGGGCATCGAGCGGCATCGGCGCGGTCTATGCCGATCGGCTGGCGAAGCGCGGCTATAACCTCGTCCTTGCCGCACGCGACGTCGGACGCATGGAAACGCTCGCCGAAAGGCTGCGCAGCGAGACCGGAGTGGAAGTCGAAATCATCGCGGCCGATCTCACCAGGGATGTCGATGTCGCGGCGCTGGAAGCGCGACTCGAGGCCGGCGACATCACGCTCCTGATCAACAATGCGGGCAAGTCGCTGGACGGCAGCGTGCTTGAGAACGGCGCGGCAGAGATCAGCGCGATCACCGCGCTGAACGTCACCGCCCCCACCCGTCTGGCGGCTGCGGCAGCCAAGATATTCGCCGCGAAGGGCAGTGGCGCGATCGTCAACATCGCCTCTGTCCTGGCGCTGGCGCCCGAGATGTTCGATGGTATCTACAGCGGCACCAAGGCATTCCTGCTCAACCTGAGCCAGGCAATGTCAGCCCAGCTTTCAGCCAAGGGCGTCTACACGCAGGCGGTGCTGCCAGGCGCTACTCGTACGGAGATCTGGGCACGCTCGGGTAAGGATGTCGACGCGTTTCCGCCTGACTTCGTGATGGACGTCGAGGATATGGTCGACGCGGCGCTGGTGGGCTTCGACCGGCGCGAGCCGGTGACCATCCCGCCGCTTCCGGACGAGGGACAATGGGAGGCCCTTCAGGTGGCGCGGCTCGCACTCGGACCCAACCTTTCGAAACGCGCTGTAGCGCAGCGCTACGCGTCCGCACTCACCGAAGCGGCGTGAATTCCATTCGCCGGGGCCGGGCTCGCACCCGGCGCCGGCCAGCATCTTCAGGGACCGAGCTCTACCCTTACGGTCGTCGAGAGGCCCGGACGCAGGCGCGCGACCGCCGGCTGACCCGGATCTAGCGCCACGCGGACCAGCACGCGCTGGACGATCTTGGTGAAGTTGCCCGATCCCGGCTCGAACGGCAGCAAGGTGAATTCGGAACCCGATCCCGGCGCGAAGCTGTCGATGCGGCCGGTCAGCTTCTGGTTGCCCAGCGCATCGACATGCACCTCGACCCGCTGCCCGACGAGCATCCGCGCAGTTTGGGTCTCCTTGAAGTTGGCGACCACATAAAGCTGGCGGCTTGGCACCAGGGTTAGCAAGCGCGAGCCAGGCTGCACGAAGTCGCCCGGCTGCGTGCGGCGATTGCCCACCACCCCGTCGATCGGTGCCCGAACCATGGTGTAGCCCTGATCCTGCTGAGCCAAGCGCAATGCGGCACGCGCGCGCTCAGCCCCGGCCCTCGCCCGTGCCAAATCGGCGAGCAGGCTGTCCTTGCGCGTGACGGTCGCGCCTGCCTGGTCGCGCGACGCGATGAGGGCGGCATTGTTCTGTCCCGCCTTGGCCTGTGCGTCGAGATAGGCTGCATGGATGCGCTCGGCCTCGCGCCGAGTGGCGAATCCGCGCGCGAGCAGCGCCTGGTAGCGCACATCGTCGACCTGTGCCCGCCTGAGCTCTGCTGCGGACGCCCCGATCGCACTTCGCGCGACCGCGACATTGGCACCGGCGACCTGCCTATCCGCGGCATGGGTCTTCAGCGCCGCTTCCGCGCCTGCCACTGCCGCGTCGGCGTCGTGCACCGCCGCCTGCGCCGCCGCCAGCTTGGCCGAATATTCGCTGTCGTCGATGCGCACCAGCGCGTCGCCGGCCCTCACCGTCTGATTGTCGCGCACCAGGACCTGCGCAATCTGACCACCGATTCGGGCCGAGACGATCGTGCTGTCGGCGCGCAGATAGGCGTTGTCGGTAGTCTCGCTCGATGCGGGACTGGCGATCCACAGCGCGCCGCCCGCCGCAACGGCCAGCGCCACGCCTCCCGCCAAAGCTGCGCGGGGGATCCGGCGACGACGCGGCGTGTCTTCGGTTTCGTTCGCGGCTGCAGTCACAACGCGATCACCAGCAGCGTGGAGGTGGCCGAGGCCAGGAGCCGGCCATTGGCATCGACGAGCCGGGCCTCGGCGAAGGCGGCGCGCCGGCCGATCGAGAGCACCGACCCCGTCGCGCGCACGACGCCGGTATCGACCGTCATCGCCCGGTGATAGGCGACCTTGAGCTCGAGCGTTGTGTAGCTCTGCCCCTCCTCGAGCGCGGTGTGCGTCGCGATGCCGCAGGCGCTGTCAAGCAAGGTGGCCGCATAGCCGCCATGCACGGTGCCGAGCGGATTATCGGCCCGCCTGTCGGGAATACCCTCGAACACCGCATGTCCCCTGGCCACCTCGACGAGCGAGAAAGCCGAAGTCTCGCCGATCGGCGGCTGCTCGCCGGCGGCAAGCAGCGCCTGCACTTGTTCCAGTCCGGTCATTGTGCTTCCTCCAGTCCGTAACGAGTGCGGATCGACAGGGCCGCGCTGGTGAGGATCGCATCGGATTCGTACGGATCCGCCACGGCGCGCGACAGCAGCAGCGCGCCGACGAGCTCGGACAGCATCGACCGTCCTGCCGCCTCCGCATCCGCAATACCGTGTGCCGCTAGTGCCTTGCCCAGCCACGCGGCCAGCGTCGCAACGCCCCGACCAAAGCGCTCGCGGCCCTGCGGCTCGAGCCGCGCCATGTCGCCCGAGAGCGCCGCTACCGGGCACCCTTTCCCGCGCGCATCGCGGTGCATTGGCGAGAGATAGAAGCTGACATATTCGGATAGCGCCTGCTGCGGATTCGCTTCCGCCCGGCTGCGATCGAAGCGGTTGCGCGCCTCTTCGAACATCACCCCGATCGCCTCGGCAACGAGGTCATCCTTCGATTTGAAGTGCGCGTAGAAGCCGCCATGGGTGAGCCCCGCCTGCTTCATCAGCGCAGCGACGGCGACGCCGTCTGGCCCCTTGGCGCGAATCGCGCCGGCGGCCTCCTTCAATATCGTCGCGCGGGTGCGCTCGCGGTGCTCGGCGTCATAGCGCATTGCCCACTCCTTGCTTTATATGATGGCCATCATATAAAAGCTGTACCAGTAGCCGGCAAGAGATTCCCTTGGCCCAGACGATCGACCCGCAGGCGCTGCCCGATGCGCGCAAGTTCCTGATCTTCGGGGTGATGGCGTTCGGCCAGTTCATGGCGCTGATCGACATCCAGATCGTCGCGGCCTCGCTCAACGAAGTGCGCGCCGGCCTCTCGGCAAGCGCCGACGAGATCAGCTGGGTGCAGACTGCCTATCTGATGGCCGAGCTGGTGATGATCCCGTTCGCGGCTTTCCTTGCCCAGGCATTGTCGACGCGCTGGCTGTTCGCCTTGTCGGCAGGCCTGTTCACGCTCGCCAGTGCGCTGTGCGGCCTCGCCTGGAGCATCGAATCGATGATCGCGTTCCGCGCGCTCCAAGGCTTTGTCGGCGGCGCGATGGTGCCGACGGTGTTCGCCACCGGCTTTGCGATGTTCACCGGCAAGCAGCGGGCGATGATCCCGGCGATCCTCGGCATGGTCTCGGTGCTCGCCCCCACGCTAGGCCCGACCTTGGGCGGCTGGATCACCGACGCCGCGGGCTGGCGCTGGATCTTCTATGTCAACATCGTGCCAGGCGCTGCGGTCACGCTCCTGGCGCTGCTGTTCGTCCGCGTCGACGGCGCCAACCGGAGCATGCTGCGCCGGATCGACTGGGTGCACCTCTGCGCGATGGCGATCTTCCTCGGCGGTCTCGAATATGTGCTCGAGGAAGGCCCGAGGAACGACTGGTTGCAGGACCCATCGATCGCGACCGGGGCGTGGCTCAGCTTCGTCGCGATGCTGCCCTTCCTCGAGCGGTCGCTGCGCTCGCCGAACCCCGTGGTCAGCCTCACGCCGTTCCGCCGCCCCACCTTCGTCTTCGCGTGCGTGTTCAATCTGGTGATCGGTTTCGGCATCTATTCGGCCACCTATCTGGTGCCGGTGTTCCTCGGTACCGTCCGCGGGTACAATGCATCGGAAATCGGCACCACG
This sequence comes from Sphingomonas sp. FW306-1B-B10E, assembly GCF_058782005.1. NCBI lineage: Bacteria > Pseudomonadati > Pseudomonadota > Alphaproteobacteria > Sphingomonadales > Sphingomonadaceae > Sphingomonas > Sphingomonas sp. FW306-1B-B10E. Next base: position 117,836 of record NZ_JBYSXG010000003.1, on the reverse strand, counting down.
GTGTTCATCGCGGGCGTGGTGCAGATGCTCGGCGTTCCGGTTGCGGCCGGATTGTCGCAGCGCCTAGATCCGCGGATCATGATCACCTTCGGGCTCAGCCTCTTCGCTGCCGGGCTCTGGCTCTTCAGCTTCATGACCCCCGAATGGGGTTTTCATGCGCTGCTCTGGCCGCAGGCGGTGCGCAGCTTCGCGATCATGCTGTGCATCGTCCCCAGCGTGAACCTCGCACTCACCGGCTTTGCCGGGCCCGAGCTGCGCTACGCGTCGGGCCTGTTCAACCTGATGCGCAATCTCGGCGGGGCGATCGGGATCGCGCTGGTCAACACCTGGCTGCAGGACGCGAGCCGGCTCCACTTGCTCCGCCTCGGCGAGGCGCTCGGCGTGGCGGGGCGCAGCGGCAGCGAACTGGTCGAGGCACTCGCACGCGAGGCGAGCGCCTACACGCCCGACCCGGCCGAGGCGGTGCTGATGGCGCAGGCGATCGCCGGACGGATCGTGCAGCGCGAGGCGTTGACGCTCGCGTTCAACGACGTGTTCCGCGTGATGGCCCTGATGTTCGTCGCGGCACTCGTCCTGGTTCCGTTTTGCCGACGCGCGAAGACGTAGCGATTGCGACCCGGCAGCGCTGCGCAGCCGGGTGACGCGAGTACAGCCGGCGTGGCATCCACCTTGGTGTCCAGGTCAGCGCCAGCCTAGCGCTGGCGCAACATGGGTAAGGATGGCCTCGAGAACATGGGCGTTGTACTCGACGCCAAGTTGGTTGGGTACGGTCAGCAGGATCGTGTCCGCTTCGGCAATGGCCTCGTCGCCTCGCAATTGTTCGATCAGCTTGTCCGGTTCAGCCGCGTAGGAGCGTCCGAACACCGCGCGCATGTTGTCGATGACCCCAATTTGGTCACTGTCGTCTCCCCGCCCGAAGTAATTGCGGTCCTCGTCGTTCATCAACGCAAAGATCGATCTCGATACCGACACGCGCGGCTTCCAGTCGTGCCCGGCCTCCTTCCAGGCTTCCTTGTACAGACGGATCTGCTTAGCCTGTTGGATGTGAAAGGGTTCGCCGCTCTCATCAGCCTTGAGGGTCGAGCTCTGCAGGTTCATACCTTTCTGCGCCGCCCAGAGTGCCGTCGCGTTTGACGCAGATCCCCACCAGATGCGCCGCCGCAATCCCTCGGAATGAGGCTCAAGGCGCAACAAGCCCGGCGGATTGGAGAACATCGGCTGGGGGTTGGGCCGGGCAAAGCCCTCCCCCTCCAACAGGTCGAGGAATACCTCACCGTGCCGGCGGCCCATGTCCGCATCACTTTCGCCGTCGGCCGGCGCGTAACCGAAATGACGCCACCCCTCGATGACCTGTTCGGGCGAGCCCCGGCTGATCCCGAGCTGCAGTCGGCCGTTACTGATCAGATCCGCCGCTCCAGCATCCTCAACCATGTAAAATGGATTCTCGTAGCGCATGTCGATCACGCCGGTACCGATCTCGAGCCGACTGGTGCGCGCGCCGACCGCCGCAAGCAGAGGAAAGGGCGACGCGAGCTGCCTGGCGAAATGATGGACTCGGAAATAGGCGCCGTCGGCACCGAGCTCTTCCGCGGCGACGGCCAGGTCGATCGACTGGAGCAGTACGTCCGAGGCCGAGCGCGTCGCCGAATAGGGCGCTGCCGACCAATGCCCGAAGGAGAGAAACCCGATTCTTTTCATATTCAATTCCTGACCTCGTGGCTGGTCCGAGGGACCCGCGGTGCCTCTCGTTCAAATAGGCGATAGCCCCGGCAACGCATCGCCTCGCGCGCTGCGAGAGTGGAAACACAAGGTTTCCACGACGAAGCAGCACGATGCCGCAAGGACTTTGCCGAGCGCGGTCAGCTCTTCGCGTTTGCCTCCTGCTGGACGGTCGACCGGCCAACTCGCGGTCGGGTTTTTCCCGATTGGTTCACCAGGTCGGCCTGTTGGATGCCGGCAGCAACGGCCTTGTCGACCTGAAGACCGGCCAGGGCGCGTTCAGGCGAGCAGCGAAGCCGCCCCACGGTTACCCATTCATGTGCCGGCGCGGCCGTCCATCTCGCCCCGTCATATGGATCGAAACTGGAAACTGCGGCGCTCAGGATTGGCTCGAATGGCGCTCTGCCATGTAGCGCCCTGGCGAAGTGCCGAGGGCCTTGCGGAACATCGTCACGAAGCTCGGTACGCTCTCGTAGCCCAGGTCTGCCGTGACCTGCTGGATCGAGGCGCCTCCCGCCAGCCATCGCACCGCCAGTATGACGCTGAATTGCTGGCGCCAGCGGCCGAAGCTCATGCCCGTCTCGCGCCGTATCAGCCGCTCCAGGGTCCGTGTGCTCATGCCGGCCTTCTCAGCCCACATGTCCAGCGTTCCCCGGTCCGCCGGCTTCGCCATCATATGGTCGATGATCCGCCGAAGCCGCGGATGGGTTGGCATTGGGAGATGCAGGTCCTCGGCCTTGGCGGCTGCGAGTTCATCGAGCAGCACCGTCACCAGCCGTGAGTTCGCACCGCCCTCCTCATAGAGGAGTGGCAGATTGGCGGAGCGGATCAGGAGTTCGCGCAGCAATGGCGTGACCGACACCGCGCTGCAGGTGGCCGGAAGGTGGACGGCGACATTTTTGGCAACAAAGGCGCCGTAGCCCTCCAGCGCACCCGTCACCTTCATCGCGTGGACCGCGCCGCCCGGTATCCAGATGGCACTGCGCGGCGGAATGATCCACAGGCCGCCTTCGACTTCGCAGCTCAGCGCGCCCCTCTGTACGAGCAGCAGCTGGCTCTTGGCGTGATGATGCGGATCCAATTCGAAGTCGCCGAATGTTTCGGACGCGAAGCCGTACGTTACGACCGGCCGCGGCACATCGTCGGGTTCGACCCAGTCGGTCGCATCGGAGAGGTCGTTCAGGAGCGGCATGGGCAGCCCCCGCCCTCAATGGCGGATCTGAATAACAATCTGTCGAGCCTTCGGAATGACGCCAGCTCCGGCGTCTCCTATCTGCTCGGTTCGCATCAGTCGAGGCCAATCGGCCTCCCATAGCGAGGGCATCCATGACTAGTTTGAACAGCGGCCTCGTCGGCCAAACGCTTATGCAGCTTCACCAGGCTGCTGAAGCGGCGGACGCACCCTTCATCCGGAAGATGATGGCCGACCTCGAGACGTCGGGCGAAACGATCGAACAGGCAGCGAGGCAGCTGATCGCCGACGAGCGCAGCGACTATCGCAAAGTATATAATGGGCACGCCGAGCACTTCTTGTCCGTGACGCCACGCTATGGCCGCTTCCTCTACGCGATCGCTCGCGCCTGCAAGGCGAGACGGATTATGGAGTTTGGCACTTCGATGGGGATCTCGACGATCTATCTCGCCGCGGCGCTGCGCGACAATGGTGGTGGGCAGCTTATTGGCTCCGAGCTAGAGCAAGGCAAGGTGGCGCGGGCACGGGCGCATGTTGAAGCGGCAGGCCTTGCCGACCTGGTAGACATTCGTGAGGGCGATGCGCTCGACACGCTCAAAGATGTCGGCGGTGAGGTCGATCTGGCGTTGGTGGACGGCGCCTGGTCGCTGTACCTGCCAGTGCTCAAGTTGATCGAGCCGCGGCTGCGGCCCGGCGCGGTGATCCTGGCCGAGAACGCCTTTGCAGACGATTACCTCGAGTATGTCCGCGATCCCGCGAATGGCTATCTCGCATATACGCTTCCGATCGACGAAGGTCGCGGCAATGAATTTGCCGTGCGAGCCCTGTGACGGTGCCGGTGGTCTCGGATCGTAGGGCTGCGAAGGCACCTGGCAGGCTCAGCAAAGCGCTGCTCGGCCTGTTCATGAAACGGGTTGCCATTGCGGCGGTCGAGGACGTTGCGGATGGCTTTCGGCTCGTCACGCTGAGAGGGCCGGCGCTTGAAGGCGCGTCTTGGGTGCCAGGACACAAGGTCCAGGTCGCGATGGGCTCCACATTCGTCGCGCGGACCTACACTCCAATAGATTGGAGCGCCGCCGCGGGAAGCGCTCGCATCCTAGGCTATGCGCACGGCGGCGGCCCGGGAAGTGCGTGGTTGCGCGGCCTCAGGGTGGGCGACGAATGCGAACTCTTCGGACCGCGCAGCTCGCTCGATCCCAGTAGCGCGACGTCGCCACTGGTCGTGTTCGGCGACGAAACCTCGATCGGGCTCACGCATGCGCTGGCATCGACAAACCGGCTTGATCCCATGAACTGCTGCTTCGAAGTCAGCGATGTCAGAAGCGCCCGCCAGGTCTTGGCGTGCCTCGGCCTCGACGGGGTAACGCTGGTCGCCAAGCGCGATGCGGATGCACACGTCTCGGACATGGAGGCCGCGCTCGGCCCGCCCATTGCCGCTGGCGGCTCTTTCGTGTTGACGGGTAAAGCGAGCACGATCCAGCGGCTTCGACAAAATCTCAGGTGGGAAGGCGTTTCAACGGCACGCATCCTCGCCAAGGCATATTGGGCGCCCGGGAAACGAGGACTCGATTGACGCCGAACCCAACTGCGGCCCCGCTGGATCTCAGCGGCGGTGTGCGAAAGGACCCAGTGGACGTTCAGCGCTTCTTGAGCGTCACTCTAAAGCGACACCCTTTCATGTTTGAAAAAGCGGGTCGCGTGCAGCCAGATCGCCGGCCGCCCTTTGTCGTGCGTAGGTGGTCGGCGAAGCGCCGACATGGCGCGAGAAGGCGACGCTGAAAGTGCTCGCCGAGCTGTAGCCGACCTGCCGGGCAATCTCAGCGACGCCGAGCTTGCCATCCCCCAGGGACCGTTTGGCGAGCACCATGCGCCAATGCAGGAGGTACTCCATCGGCGCCATGCCGACGGTGCGCCGGAAGCGCTCGAAAAAGGTCGAGCGCGACATCGCGGCGGTCTTGGCCAAGCTAGGCACGTCCCAAGCGGCCGCCGGGCGTTCGTGGATGGCACGCATTGCCGCCGCCACCCGCTCGTCGCCTAGCCCGCGCAGGATGCCCGATGGGCAGTGCGGACCGGACGAGCGAAGCGCTTCGATGAACAGCACCTCCATTAGCCGGGCGAGGACAACATCGCGCCCTGCCCGTTCGCCCCTGGACTCCTCAACTGCCAGCTGGATCAAGGTCGTCAGGCGCGGCTCCCCGCGCGCGTGGATCAGTGACGGCAGCAGTGATACGAGCAACGCGGCGTCCGGCGAGCCGAAGGCGCAATGACCGACGAGCATGCGGACATCCGGGTCGCCGACTTGGTCACCTAGGCGGAAGACGTTAGGATCGATCTCGACTGGCATGCTGTCGAGGCCGATCGGGGGCGCACCAAGGGTGCTCGATGAAGTGAAATCATGGGCGGCCGGGATCAGCACGAAGTCGCCGCGCTCGATGAGCAGCGGTGCTTCGCCTGGAATGTCCAGGCGGACGGTCCCCTCGAGCGCCGCAAAGAAGAAGGCGCGGCCGTCCTCCACCCGGCGGACGCGCCAGCGACCTGCCGCCTCTACGAACTTGGCATAAGACAGGTCGGGCTGAAGCAGGCTGACAACCTGCGCGAGGGGATCGGTCAACTCTGGACGCTCGCCAAACAGATGCGGACGGACGAACGTAGCATGTCCCGGCGAGGATGCCATCTGATGGCGTGACTATGACAGGAGCTTGCATGCCGACAATTCTGATTACCGGATGTTCCTCGGGCTTCGGGCTGGAGATTGCCCGCCACTTCGTTGCGCGCGACTGGGACGTCATTGCGACGATGCGAACGCCGCGCGAGGATGTGCTGCCCACGTCCGAGCATATGAGAGTGTTGCCGCTCGACGTGACCAGTGCCGACAGCATCGCCCATGTCGTCGAGGCGGCGGGGCCGATCGACGCGCTCGTCAACAATGCCGGCATCGGCTTCCTCAACGCCCTGGAGGGCACGCCGGTCGAGGCTGCGCGCCACATTCTTGAGACCAACACGCTCGGCACCATCGCCATGATGCAGGCGGTGCTGCCGCAGATGCGCGAGCGGCGCGACGGCGTCGTCGTCAACGTCACCTCCTCGGTGACCTATCGGCCACTGCCGCTGCTGTCAGTCTACACGGCAAGCAAAGCGGCCGTGAACGCCTTCTCTGATAGCGTCGCGCTGGAGCTTGCGCCCTTCAACGTGCGCGTCCGGGTCGTTCTGCCGGGCCGGGCACCGGCGACGCGCTTTGGCGACAATGCCCGCGCGTTGATGACCGGCGGCTTCCCTGAGGCCTATATGCGGTTGGTTGAGCAGGTGATGGCCGGCTGGCAGCAGGACCCCGGACCGACCACCTCGTCTGAGGACGTTGCCGAGGCGGTCTGGCGCGCGGTGACTGACATCAACGCGCCGACGTATCTGCCGGCGGGTGCCGACGCGATCGCTTCGTCACAGGCAGGTTAGAGCGATCGACGGGCCCGCAGTCTTGTGGGCCCGCTTGCAGCCAGTGAGAGACTATGAGCCTCTCAGTCGAGTTGCTTCGTGGAAACCTGATTCGGCCACTCAGGTCAAGCTTCGTGCTTTCCAACTCCGGAAGCTCGTTCATATCCACGCCGCGTCTGCTTTCGCTCAATAGAAGAGAGCACATCGGGGGTTTAAGTCACGGGTCTGGCAGTATTGATCACGAAGCCAGCGGGCTTTTCGCCCGCTGGCAGAGTTACTTAAATTTGCGCCAAACCTCCATCGGTGAACAGCTCGCTACCGGTCATGAAGCTGCTGTCGGAGGAAGCGAGAAACGCGGCAGCCGCGGCGACTTCGGACGGGTCGCCGACATGCCCTATCGGGGTGGCAGCTCCCATCTCGATCATCGCATCGCGACCGACGACCTCGGCTGCCAGTTCGGTCAGCGTTGGTCCAGGCGATAGGACGTTAACGCGAATACCGGTTCCGCGCAGGTCCTGCGCCCAGCTGCGCGCCAAGTTGCGGACAGCTGCCTTCGACGCGCTGTAGATGCTGAACGCAGGCGTTCCCATCACCCCGGTGGTCGAGCCCGTGAGGACGACCGAACCACCCTCGCCCATCAGCTCCAGTCCCTTCTGCACCGTGAAGATCGTGCCCTTCACATTGATGTTGAAGGTCTCGTCATAATGTTCAGGCGTAATCTCGGTTAGCGGCATCAGCGCGCCGGTTCCGGCATTGGCGAACAGGATATCCAGCTTGCCGCGCTCCTGCTTCACTGTGCCGAACAGCCGGTCAAGGTCGCTGGCAACGGTTACCGAGCCCGCCACGGCGCGGGCATTCGGGCCGAGATCGGCCGCTGCCGCGTCCAGCTTTTCCTGCCTCCGCCCAAAGATGTAGACGAACGCACCTTCCTCGATGAAGCGCTTCGCCGAAGCCAGGCCAATGCCCGTGCCGCCACCGGTGATAATCGCGGTCTTGCCTTCCAGTCGGTTCATACGTGCCTCCAGTTCTTGGTTGCACGCAGCTGGCGTGTTGCCTACCTAGCGACAAGTATGCACCTTTAGGTAAGTACCCGAAATGTCTGATGTGTTGCAAACCACCATCGCCGGCCCCGCTCCAGCCGCCCCCGGCTTCACCTGCGGACTCGACGCAACGCTCAAGATCATCTCGGGCAAATGGAAACCGCTCATCCTATATTTCCTGCTACGCGGGCCGACGCGCTACGGCCAACTCAAGCGTGCCGTGCGCGATGTTAGCGACAAGGTGCTGATCCAGCAGCTAAAGGAACTGGAAGCCGACGGCGTGTTGCGGAGGAACGACTACAAGGAGGTACCGCCACGCGTGGACTATACGCTGACGCAGCTGGGCCAGAGCCTTGCCCAGGCGCTTGAGCCCTTATGCATCTGGGGAACCGAGAACATGGTGGAGATGCAAAAGATTTTCGCCGAGCGGGATAGCTGGCTTCGCGAGAAGCGCACCTAGCTGCGCCTTCCAACGAACAACCATCCGGCTCCGGGTTGGACGCGAGCTGTGCTGAACGGCTGAAACTGACGTTTGCCCATCGTCAGCTTTGCGACGGAACGACCCAGTTGCGGACATTCGGGGCCCCCTTCCCGCTTCCCACCTTCGGACATTCGTCAGAAGCGGCCCCGACGGCAGCTATGCGCCCATTATCAGACCTTCAGGCAGCACCACGGCCTGCCCGACAGCTGACATTGGTAGGAAAGACCTTAGTACATGCCGGCGCCACCGCTGACGGTCTCGCAACCTCTCGTTCAGCGCGAACCCACGATCACCGTCTGGAACATAACAAGGGCCCGGAGGGTGATTTTCTTGTTCTCAACATCCTTGAAGGAAAAACACCTTTTTAGGGCGGCCGCTCATTCAGGTTCCCTCGAGGAGCCTGAGGTGTCTGCGCTCGGTTGCCTCATCTGCGGGGAACAGGCACTCGATCCGCAGTTCCTGTGCAGCGATTGCGGTCGGTGCGCCGACTGTTGTCACCATCGAGAAATAGCGCAGGACCGCTCCGCTCTTGAGAAAGCCGATCGGGATCATCGGGAGATCGGTGCCGCTGGGCCTGCCTACCGGCGCGGCCTCGAACCCTGAATATGCGAGCAGCTCTTCGATGAGTTGTTGACCGGCCTGGTCCAACACGCGTCCCACCGCCTCTCGGCGGACACGATCGATCAACGATCGAGCTACCTGATCCCAATCGTCTATGAACGGTCGCAAACAGGCTGGATCGAAAGTCAACCGCAGGAGATTGCGCGGCTGCGGCCACTTCGAGAGGTCTACAAAACAACCGAAAAAGCGTGGGGCAACACTGTTGGCGGCCAGCACGTTCCAGTGCCGGTCCAGCAGGACCGCCGGGTATGGCTCCTGCTGATCCAACATGCGTCGGGCAGCGGAGGTGATCGCGCGCATCTGCGGCGCATCCCAAGCCTGCTCCGGATAGAGCGGCGCGTAGCCGGCGGCGAGCAGCAGGGCATTTCGCTCGCGCAGGGGCACGTCCAGCGCTTCGGCGACAGCGAGCAGCTTATCGCGACTTGGCACGCTGCGCCCGCTTTCGACGAAGCTGAGGTGCCGCTGCGACATATCGGCGTCGAGCGCGGTCTCAAGCTGGCTTTTGCCCCGCTGGCTTCGCCAACCGCGGAGCAGTTCACCGAGTCCGCGGTCTGGACCGACTGCCATCAAAGCTTACTCCCAAGTCGCGCTCACATAAGATCGCCGAGATCTACACGCTATTACCTCGAGCGTAATTGAGTATGTGATCTCCTCGTCTCATCCTGCGGCATCAATCTGCGAAGCAAAGAGAGACGACCATGAGCTACATCGATAGACTTCTGGCTAGAAACGAGGACTTTGCCCGTGAGCAGGGGGCTGCCGGCACTCTCATGCCATCGCTGCCGCAACAGCTGCCGCACGTAAAAGCGGTGATCATCGGCTGCGCCGACATGCGAGTGGATCCCGCTCAGCTTCTTCAGCTCGAGCCGGGAGAGGCCGTTGTGATGCGCAATATCGGCGGACGCGTCACGCCAAGCCTGCTGGAGCAACTGGGCCTGCTCGGCCGCATCGGCGAAGTGGCACATGCGATCCCTGGCGGCGGCGGAGAGTTTCATATCATTATCCTGCACCACACAGACTGCGGCATCTCGCGCCTCGTTGGCAACCCCGAGATGCTGGCCGGCTATTTCGAAGTCCCGGAAGGGGAGCTGATGGAGAAGGCCGTCACCGACCCGGAGGCGGCAGTTGTAGCGGACGTGGCGGCTCTGCGCGCCGTTCCGGCTCTGCCCGCCCAATGGATGATCTCCGGGCAGGTGTACGACGTCGCAACCGGCGCCGTGCGCGTGATCGTGCCCGCCGCTCCGCTCCGTGCCTGCTAAGTGCGGAGTAGGTGGCCTATCTCACTCGTCGCTGTCACAGCGTTTCCGCTACCAGCAGGCACAAGAACCGGCGGCCACTGCCCAGAGGCTGGCGATGTGAAATCGTTCGGCTCGGTTGATCAGGCCGCGCCACCCCGCAGGAGGCGTCTCCGGGTCCCAGTCCATCGTGTCGCTGTTGATCCGCATGGTCGCGACTATCCGGGCATAGATCCAGAAGATGTCACCTGCGAGTGCGACACTGCGGAGCATCAATTCCAAACCCGCTACCGACACCATGGTCAGGGCGATGGTGGTGAAAAAAGCCGGGCCAAACACGGCAGGTACGAGGGCGCGGAGCCGGCGGATGAGAGCCTGGCGAAGCCGGATCTGATCTGCCTCGCCAAGAAACGTTGGTTGGACCACGAAGCCATAATGTGAGCCGACCTCTATACCCACCAAGGTTCCCGCAGAGAAAAGGTTGATAATCGACAGCAGCGACAACCAGGACATCACGCACTCCGAACGCGAGGTTAGCCCCAAGAAGCATCAGTCGGTGCATCGGCGCACCTGCGTTGTGCGCAGATAACATCTGCTCGCTCTCCGCACCTTCTTTATTCACGGCCCTCGGCATTGCTACGCGCTCGGAGACAAACATGATTATCGACCTCAAAGGCCGCCGGGCCATTGTGACCGGTTCATCCGCCGGAATCGGCCGCGCCACTGCAGAAGGGCTCGTTCGTGCCGGCGCGTCTGTGATCGTCAACGGTCGTGGATCTGAACGCGTTGATCAGACGGTGAGCGAGATGCGCGCCGCCTTTCCGGAAGCCGAGATTGGCGGCATCGCCGCCGATCTCGCGACCGCGGAGGGCGCCAGCATCCTTCTGGATCAGGCACCTGATGCCGACATACTCGTGAATAACGTCGGAACCGCGTTCATCCGGGACTATCGCGGGCTCGACGACATCGTGGCCATACCCGACGAGGATTGGATGGAGCTGTTCCAGCTCAACGTGATGAGCGGCGTGCGTCTGTCGCGTCACTATCTGCCGCGCATGGTCCTGAGCGGTTGGGGACGTGTGGTCTTCGTCAGCAGCGAATCCGCTGTTAACATTCCCAAGGAGATGCTCGATTACGGCATGACCAAGACCGCGCAACTCGCGGTCTCGCGTGGCTTGGCCGAGGCGGTCGCGGGCACTGGCGTCACAGTCAACGCCGTGCTCCCGGGGCCGACCCGCTCCGAGATCCTAGGTAACTTCATGACCAAGCAGGCTCAGGAGCACGGGATCACCCTTGAGGAGGCGGAGCAGGGCTTCCTCCAAGCGCTCCGTCCGACGAGCCTCATCCAACGTTTCGCCACGACCGAAGAGGTCGCCAACATGATCGTCTACGTCTGCTCGGAACAGGCCTCTGCAACCACCGGAGCGGCTCTACGGGTTGACGGGGGCGTGGTGCGTTATCTCGCCTGACGGGCTCCCGCCGAGCGTGCGAGGGCCATCACCGCGCCCGTCGGCCTGCGCCTAGACCGCCGAGGCGCACGTATCAGGCAGGCTTGGCCTTGAGCAGCAATATTCCGAAGCCGATAAAAATGGCACCAGTCAGGCGATTGAACATGCGCTTGATAGACGGACGTGCGAGGTAGCGTGAGAGCGACCGGCCGCCGGCTGCGTACACGACGTACCAGAAGCATTCGATCGCCGCGAACGTGGCTACCAAGATCGCGAACTGCGGGGCCTGCGGCGTGGTCGAGCTCACGAACTGCGGAAGGAACGCTGCGGCGAAGAGGATGAGCTTGGGATTGCTGATACCGATCGCAAAACCGCCGCGGAACAGGGCGATGCGGGAAAGAACCTGAGGTAGGTCGCCCGCGCCGACGTCCAGCGGCGCAACCTTGCTCCGCCATGCCTTCATGCCGAGGTAAAGCAGGTATGCGACGCCGGCATATCGCATGACCTCGAACGCGCCGGGTAAGGCGAGCAGAATTGTCGTTAGCCCCGCGGCGGAAGCGGAGAGAATTGCGACAAGAGCCAAGAGGCAACCAGCCATCGCTGCGGCGCTGCGGCTGAACCCTACATCGACACTGCGCGACAGGATGTGCAGCATGTTCGGACCTGGTGTTCCCGACAGCACGAAGACCGAGCCAGCGAACAGCCACCAGACGTGCATGTTCATGAGTTCACCCTCGTATCGCTGTTCCGGACCCTCTTACACTTCAGCAGGCCTACCCTGCATCGTTGAAAACAGGGCGAGCAACTTGCTCCAACCACGCTCTGCTTGTTCTCGGTCGTAGACGGGGAAATCGGGCAACATCCATCCGTGCGCAGCAGGGTAAACTTCCACCGAAAAACTTACGCCCGCATCCTTCAACGCGTCTTCGAGACGTTCTGCCATTTCGGGCGGATAGCTGGAGTCGTCTTGCGCTGCGGCGATATAAACCTCCGCTTGCAGCTTCGTGGCAAGCAGGTGCGGACTCGCGGGGTCATCGGTCGCGAGACGGCCGCCATGGAAGCTCGCTGCTGCAGCAATGCGGCCCGGCCATGTACCCGCGGCCGCGATCGCCATTCCGCCTCCCATGCAGAATCCGACCACGCCCACACGCCCGGCCAGCACATCGTCGCGCGTGTCCAGATAGGCGAGCAGTGCGCCAGTATCCTGGGCCGCTTTCGCGTTGTCCGTCGTCGCCATTAGCGGTCCGAGCACCGCGCGAAAATCGCCGGCGAGGACTTCCTGGGGCACGAACGGTCCGTACGATCCGTAGCGATAGAATAGGTCCGGCAGCAGCGTTACAAAGCCCGCGTCCGCGATCCGCTGCGCCAAGTCCAACATCGCAGGCCTGATGCCGCCCGCATCCATGTAGACGATTACCGCCGGCAGGGTGCCATGCCTGCTCGCGGGTGTGAACACGAAGCAAGGGCACTCGCCGTCCGAGGTCGGAAGCAACAGTCGTTGATGCGGCACGGCTAAACTCCGATTTTCGAATCGTGCGGCTCAGACGTACGTCCATGCCCATCCCTTACCCTTCTTGCTGACCCGGCCCGCGCCTGTCGACGGAAAGTGCGAGCTGAAGAAGATCGCCTCATGATCTGCGGCGAAATCGAGCGCCCAACCACGCGAAGCAAGCGTCCGCTCACGCACCGGATCGAACACTGACATCAAGTCCGGCCTGGCGACCTGTATGGGATGGTGGAGGACGTCGCCCGCGAAGATCGCACGCTCGCCGGCACTCTCCAGCAGGATCGACGCATGATCGTGCGTGTGCCCGGGAGTCGAGTGGAAGCTGAAGCCCGGGATCTTCTCACGACCGTCGACCACGATCTGTTCGGCCATGCCAGCCTCGACGATGGGGGCGACGCTGTCGGCCTGCACCTGAAAGCTCGTCCGGTTCCGCTCGCTGAGGTTCGCGGGATCCGTGAAATAGGCATATTCGCTGGCCGAGAATACGTGTCGGGCATTGGGGAACGTCGGCACCCAGCGGCCGTCCACCAATCGGGTGTTCCAGCCGACATGATCGACGTGCAGGTGGGTATGCAGAACATAGTCCACCTCCGCCGGAGCTACGCCCGCAGCCGCCAAGCGGGCGAGGTACGGAGTGTGGAGGTGGTCGAAGTACGAGGCGTTTGGCCTCGATTTATCGTTACCAGCGCCAGTGTCGACGATCACGGTCAGGGCGCCGATCCGGATTATCCAGCTATGGATGCTGAGCAATAGATGGCGGTGGGCGCCGTCAACCGTTTCGGGCATGGCGGCGAGAAGCTCTTCATCTTCAAAGCTCCACTCCGGCAGCAGCTGCTTCGGCGTGAACGCGTCGATCGCGCAATCCTCGACGCGGAACACACGGGCATTGCCGACCTGGTATTCGCGCACATTAGGCATAGAACTTTCCATTGCCCCCAAATAGGGACGGACACTGCTGACTGGAAAGCCGCTGTGGCTTGATGCTCTCATGATCGTGAGTCACGAATGCGCGCAGGTGAAATCCTAGAGCTCAACACCTTCCTGGCCGTCGCCGAGACAGGCCGCTTTGCAGCCGCCGCCGCTCGGCTTGGCGTGACCCCGTCAGCAGTGAGCCAGTCGATCCGTCGCCTAGAAACGAGGTTTGGCGTTCGATTGCTCAGTCGCACCACGCGCAGCGTTGCCCTGACCGCGGCGGGCGAGGCCCTGTTGCACGAGGTGAAGCCGGCACTAGCGCGACTGGCGACCGCCAGTCAGGCCGTCGATCAAACACAAGAAGCGCTTGGGCGTGCGGTTATCGGACTGTCCGCCGTGGCCATGGAACTCCTGCTCATTCCCGTTGTCGACGCGTTCCGGGCTGCGCATCCCCAGTTCAGGCTCGATCTGGTGGTGGAGGACAGGCTCTCCGATCCTGTGGCCAGCCGGTTCGATGCGGTGATCAGACGCGGAGACCTCCTGCAGCAGGACATGATCGCGCGGCGGCTGGATGCGGACGACGAACTCATTTTGGTAGCGGCACCATCGTGGCTGGCGATGCGCGACGTCCTTCATCCCCGAGACCTCGCCGACCAGCGGATCGGAATACGGCGTCCTCGATCAGGTGCGATGCTTCCCTGGTCGCTCAGGCGGCGAGACGAGACAGTGAAACTGCGCGGGTCGCCAACGATCGTGGTTGAGAGCTCGATCGCCGCCCGTCTGTATGCGATTGCCGGGCAAGGAGTCGCCCTGCTCGCGAGCAAGTTCGTCGCCCAGGCGATCGGCAAAAATGTGCTTCAGAGGGTCCTCCCGGAGTGGAACTGGCCAGCCGCAGGTTTCCACCTCATGTATGCCGATCGTGGAAGCTTGCACCCCGCTATTCGCGAGCTCGAAGCGGCGATGCGGCGTGAAGCCAGTAGTTCGGCTGACACCCCTTGCGTATGACACGGTTGGCGTGGGTCGACCGGCATCAACTGCGCACCTTGCCTCAGCGTCCTTTAAGGACATCGACGACAGCGCGCACTGCCGATGAGAGCGGTGCGCCTGCAGCGTAATATAGGTGGAACCCGGGGTAGGTCGGCGACCAGTCCGCGAGCACGCGGACCAACCTTCCATCTTGGAGCATCGGTGTCACGATTTGATCGACGCCGTGCCAGATACCGATTCCCCGCAGTGCGGCGTCCAGCATGAGATCGGCGTCGTCGGTAACGAGCGTGCCTGTCAGGTCCAGGACAACTGTTTCGCCCCCCCGCTCGAAAGTCCACCGATAGAGCGCCCCGCCGGGGCCGCTGCGGCAGCCAATGCAGCGGTGAGCCAGAAGGTCAGCGGGGTGGTTCGGCAAGCCATGAGAGGCGAAATAGTCGGGCGAGGCGACGATGGCGGTTGTGAAAGGCTTGGTCAGAGCCACCGCGATCATGTCCTGTGCCACTTCGCTACCCAGCTGAATGCCCAGATCGAAGCCGTCGACAAGGTCGCCGGGGCGCTCGACGGTCCGGGCGTCGAGCGTCACATGGGGAAATCCGACGGCCAGTTGCTCTATGATCGGCGCGACGATCATCTGGATCGCCAGCCGGGGCGCGGCCAAGCGCACTGTTCCGCTTGGCGCGCCCTCAGGAGTACCAATCGCTGACATCGCCGCGTCCATCAACGCCAGCGCTGGCGCGAGGTCCTGTAATAGCCGCGTCCCGGCTTCAGTCGGTGTAACGGCCCGGGTTGTACGGTTAAGCAGGCGGTGACCCACCCGGTTCTCGAAGGCACGCACCGCATGGCTCAGTGTGGACGGCTTGAGCCCGAGGTCTTGGGCGGCGCGCCTGAAGCTACGAGCCTCGGCGACTGCCACGAAAGCTCGCGCCTCGGCATATTCTCCAGGCGTCAAACGTCTTGTCATTGGTGATTCTCACACAGCTCCCTGTTGCTCGGCAGCCCGCTTATCTGGTGGCACGCGGACGTTATCTGGAGCGCATTGGCACGCAAATCCAGAGAGAGCATGGCTGAGAATGAACAATCCAAAATCTGAACGACTGGCCGACAAAGTCGCGATCGTCACCGGCGCCGGCAGCGGGATCGGGGAAGCCGCCGCTCGTACCTTCGCTCGCGAAGGTGCCCGTGTCGTGCTGGTTGGACGACGCGAGGCGCCTCTCGAACGTACCGCTGAAGTGATCCGTGCTGCAAATGGGAGCGCGAGCGTAATTGCCGGCGATGTGTCGAACTCGGGGGACGTCGACCGCGTAGTCGCCACCACAATCGATCGGTTCGGGCGGATCGATCACGTCTTCAACAATGCGGGCATCCAGGGCTCGGGCGGACTGATCATCGACATGTCCGAAGGGAGCTTCGACGAGCTGATCGCCATCAACCTGAAAGGGCCGTGGCTGATGATCCGGGCTGCGTTGCGCGCGATGATACAGGCGGACCAGCCTGGCGCGATTGTGAATACGTCGTCGTTCCTGTCGACAGCGGCCACAGTCGGTACTTCGGCCTACTCCGCAAGCAAGGCGGGCCTGGACGCTATGATCCGCGCAATCGCGTTGGAGGCAGGGCCGCACCATATCCGGGTCAACAACATTAGTCCGGGGGTGATCGACACCCCTATGCTTCGCGCCCATGGCGACGCGATTATCCCGCCGCTTGCCGCCCGCGCAGCGCTCGGCCGGATCGGCACGCCGGAGGACATTGCCGACGTCGCGGTCTGGCTGTGCACGGACGAAGCACGTTTCATCACCGGTCAGTCGATCCTTGTCGACGGCGGCTTCAACATTCCCGGGCCGCGGTGACGCGCCGGCGTGCAAGATGGTAGGGTCAGCTAGACGAAACTATGCCGACCTCGGCATTTTAGTCACTAGGTGATCACCAACGTAGATTCCAGTCAGAAGACACGCACGAAACGTTAGGAAGTCGGTCCAAAGCTGGTGAGCTGTGTCGAGGTTGCACTTTCGGGAGAGGAAACGATGCTGAGGATATACTGGGCTGCCATGGCATTGTTGCTCATCGGAGCCGCGCCAGCGCCTAGCATGTGGAATGGCACATGGCGCTTCGCGCCGGAGCGGAGCAGCCCGGGCACAAGCGGTTCGGCGGCGGCTGCCTACCGGTTCAAGGTAGAAGAGGATGGAGCCTTCGCTGGGAGATCCCGTCGCCGCGCGAGGTGCTCAACGGCCGCCTGGATGGGCGCCCGATGCCGATCGCCTATCCTGGAGCGCCACCCGGCCTTACGCTAGCTGTAACCGGCGTGAGCGCTGGTGAGTGGACCTATCAGGTCGCAAAGGATGGTCAGGTGATGGGCGGAGGCCGGATGGTGCTCATCGACGGCGCGTCGGCCTGGGTGGACCTGACCTGGGGACGCGACGGTCCAGGTCATGGACACATGCTCGTCTACGTTCGATCCTAGCTAGATTACGAAGCGCCGCCGATTTCGAGTCGAAGTTGAGGAGATTTGCAGAAAGCCAGAACCCTGATGGTAAGCGCCGTCTACGGCAGCGAAGAGAAGCCACCATCGACGTGCAGGTTCGTACCCGTAATGTAACCAGCTCGTGGACTAGCCAAAAAGGCGACGGCATCCGCAAGCTCCTCAAGCCCGCCGACACGTCCGAGCGGCAGGGCTGCAAACAGTGTCAGCACGCCACGCTCGATGTCTTGCCATGGCGCATCTTCAGCAGCGATGCCGCGAGCAGTGGCCGCTGCACGGAAGCCTTGTTCAAGCTTGGCGCTTCTGATCGTCCCAGGCGATACGGTGTTCACGGTCACCCCGTTGACGGCAACCGCCTTCGCCATCGACGAAGTTATCGCGTTTATTGCTGCCTTCGCGGCGGAATAGTCCGCGCCGGTGACAGGAGGCATCGTAGCAGCGCCGCTTGAGATGTTGATGACTCGTCCCCAGCCTGTTGCCCTCATCGCGGGGAGCAAGCGCGCACTCATCCGCACCGCGGCGAGGACGTTGCGATCGAACGTCGCTAGCCAGTCCGCCGCGCTTGCGGTCTGCCAGTCTGTCTTGGGGCCCGATCCGCCAGCGTTATTGACCAGAATGTCTATGGTACCAAGATGGTCTTCTGCATCGCTCGCCAGCCGCTCCACAGCATCGTCATCGGTTAGGTCGCCCAGGACGGCGAAGGCCCGGCCTCCCTTGGCGCGAATGGCGCCAACAGCCGCGTCCGTCTGCGCACGATTTCGGCCGTGCACGGCAATTGTTGCGCCTTCGCGTGCCAGCGCGGAGGCGATGGCTTCGCCGATGCCTTTGCTGCTTGCGGTCACCAGCGCCGTCTTCCCGCCGAGTTGCAGATCCATCACGCCAAACCCACCTTTACAGTCGAGTGGCAGACGTCGAGCAATGCGGTGGACGAGACAAGTACGCACAATAAAGTTCCTGCGAGCGCCGACCGAAGAGAGGCTTGCCTTGGCCCGGACGGTGCTGCCGAACATGTCGTCCGCGTCATCCGGATGGTTCAGGGTCGCTGGAAGCTTGCCATTCTGTTCCGACTCTTCGCTGACCCTGCACGGAGGTCATCTCAGTTCTTGCGCGATATTCCGGGCATGTCACAGAAGATGCTGACCCAGCATTTACGGGAGTTGGAGGCCGACAGCCTCATTGAGCGGATCGACTTCCGCTAGAAGCCGCTTCGGGTAGAGTACCGGTTGTCACCCGAGGGCCGTAAGTTGATGCCTTTGCTCGTCGAAGCACGGAGGTTCTCCGAAGGCCATCCGTAGCCGGGCGAGCCTCAACAGGTCGGCGAGCCGGCCTTCGCACCATTAGCTCTAGCCGACCACGCCGTAGCGTCGCTACCTCTTAGGGGCTGGTTGTCCGGTGATACCGCCGCTCCCGCCCAGCACTGCACGGATCGCAGCTTGGAGTTGCGGGTCCTTTCCGGACTCGAGATCATGAGGGGTCAAATCGGCGTCGACATCGGGGCTGCTGCCCTCGTTCTCGATGATCAGGCGGCCCTCAGCGTCGCGTAGCGCGTCCTTCGGAACCGTCACAAAGGTGCCGTCGACAAGAGACCACGGCGCCTTGACTCCCCGGACGCCGCCCCAGGTGCGCCGTCCGACAACCGGGCCCATACGCCACTTTTGGAAGAAGTAAGGGAATTGATCGCCGTCCGACATCGAAAACTCGTCGGTGATCACGACGAGCGCGCGCGGGGAAACTGCTCCTGGGAGGGTGGTCGAGGCGCCGTTCCTGTTGACGAATCCACCGGCAAGCGGGCGGCGTAGCAGGTCGAGCACCCACTGGCTGGTGAAGCCACCCGTGTTGCCGCGAAGATCGAGCACGAGCCCTTGCTTGTCCGTCTGAGCGTAGAACTGGCGGAGCAGGTCCTCCGCGCCGGCACCGTTGAAGTCCGACAGGTACATATACCCGACTTTGCCGGCAGAGAGGCGGTCGACGGACGCACGATTGCGCTCGATCCAGTCGAGCTTCCTGATCTCGCTTTCATCCTCGACGGCGTCGACTTCGACCGTGCGAGGTGAGCCGCCGTGCCCGCGTGCCACCGTCAGGGCAATTTTGCCGCTCTTGCCCAGGAGGAGCGCGAAGGGATCGTCGCCCACCCTCAGCTGCTGGCCGTCGATCGCGAGCAGCAGGTCGCCTTCCCGGACATCGAGTGACGGGTCTCCGAGCGGAGCGCGAAAGCGCGCCCGGCTGGGATCACCGCGATAGATGCGGGCAAGTGCAAAGCGGCCGCTCTCTGCGTCCGGAACGAAGTCAACGCCCAGCAGCGCCGTATCGACGCCGGGACGCGGGTCGCCGCGATCTCCGCCGCCGATGAACACGTGGCTCGTCGACAGCTCGCCTTGCATCTCACCGAGCAGGTAGATGAGGTCCTCGTGCGATCCTACCAGCGGCACCAGCCTGGCATAGGCCTGGCGAATGGCGCGCCAGTCGACGCCGTTCATCTTCGGATCCCAAAACAAGTCCCGATAGAGGCGCCACGCCTGCTCGAACATGACACGCGCTTCCGCCCGAGGGTCGACGGTGACCGTGGCTTTCGAGAGGTCCAGCCGTTCGGCCGGCGCGTTGCTATTTAGCTGAACCACCTCCCATCCGCCTCGCCGCCGGACGAGCGCTGTTGCTCCGTCGGGGGATAGCGCGAAACCGTCGATATCGTCCGACACCACCCGATCGCCTGCGGTCTTCAGGTCCAGTCTGCGCAGGGTCGTCGCTTCGCCGGGCAGGTCGCCCGATAGACCGCTGGCTGCTGTCGCGCGGTAGAACAGTGCCTGGCCAGCCACCTCGAGATCCGCAAAGCCGCCCGAAGATCCGGCACTCACCTCGACGGCGTTCGCCGTGAGGCTCGACAGACTCTCCACAGGGCTGCCGCGCTGCCCCACTGGGGACGGGTTGGGGAGGGCCACTGAATACAGCCCATCCGATTTCAGCGAGGCGACGGTTCCATCGCGGTCCCGGTCCGACACAAAGGGGCGTTCGTGGCGGCGCGACACGAAGTAGAGCCGCCGGCCATCGGCCGAGAACACCGGGTCGTGATCATCCTCCAGCGCAGCGCTGATGACGTGGTCCCGCTCTGCCGCGACGTCATATAGATGGATAGCGCGCAACTGGTTTGCCCGGAGCTTGCTGTAGGCGAGCCATTTGCCGTCGGCCGACAGGCGAGCGTCACGGATTTCGGCGAACGGATCGGTGTCGACGTGCTGGGCTCCGCCTTGGGCGACGTCGACCAGCCAGAGCCCATGCTGCGCGTCGGCGACCACGAGCTTAGCACCGTTGGCAGACCAGCGCGGGGTGTAGAGATAGCCCGACGTGAAGCGCGTCAGGCTGCGCGCCGGACCGCCTCCGACCGGCATGACGGCGACCTGCTGATTGCCTCCCCGATCTGTGATAAACGCCAGGGTCCGGTTATCGGGCGAAATGGACGGTCGGCCCTCCACGACCGCCAGCGTGTTGGTCAGATTGCGCACCTCGCCCCGACGATCGGCCCGGATGAGATCGCCGCGAGCAGCAAGAATTGCGGCCGATCCTCCGGCCGTTGCAAAATCCGATCTGCTTGCGAAGCGCGCGAGCGGAACCTCGCGTCTCGTCATGCGGCCACCATCTGGGACCTGGACCCGCACCTTCCGCAACACGCCGTGCGCCGGATCGAGATGGTACAGGCTGCCGCCCTGCTGGAAGGTGATGCCGCCCGGCCCGACGGACGGCATGTCGATGTCCAGGTCGGTGAAGCGCGTCAGCTGCCGCGCGGCGCGTGTATCGAGGTCGACCGCCCAGATGTTCGCCCGCCGTTCCTGACCGCGGTCCGACAGAAAGAAAATCTGCCGTCCCACCCACATCGGCACCGTATCGATACCGGCCCAAGTGGTGACCCGTTCAAGCGCGCGGCTTGAGAGATCCAATGTCCAAATGTCAGGGGCCTGGCCGCCCCGGTACCCCTTCCAACGGTCGCCGCCGAAATTGCGGAAGCTCCGGTCAAACGCGAGCTTCCGGCCATCTGGAGACAGGCTGGAGGTGCCTGAATGGCCGAGCCGCAGCGATGTCGCCAGGCCGCCCGTAACCGGCACAGAGAAGGTCTCGTACTGATGGTAGAGCGCTGCTGTCCGAACCGACACGAAGAGGATGTTCTTGCCATCGGGCGTCCAGCCGTTGACGACATTGTCATAGGTGTCGAGGGTGGGGCCGTGCGTCAGGCGCTTCGGTATGCCGCCAGCCGCCGGAATCACGTAAACGTCTGACCCGCCCTCGCGTCGCCAGGTGAAGGCGATCGAGCGCCCGTCCGGCGAGAAATGCGGACCGAGGACTTGCCCCGGATCGCTCGTGAGGGGGCTGGCCGTGCCTCCGTTCAGCGGAACGGTCCACAGGTTGCCATAGGCAACGAACGCGATCCGGTCGGTGCCGGCATTGGGAAAGCGCATCAGCACGGCCGGCGGCGATGCTTCCGATGCAATAGCGGCACACATGGACGTCACGAGCGCAAAAAGAGCGCCGATGGCGCGGAGACGAGGCATAGCGAGACCTTCAGGGTGATCGAGAGGGAAGGAACAAGAGCAGGGGATCGCGCTGTCAGGAGCGGACTGGGCTCCCGGGGCGGAACTTGAGGGCGAACAGCAGGATCTGCAGGGCGGACAGCAGCGCCATGACCAAGAAGGCCGTCTGCAGCCCGGCCGCCTGCGCGGCGACACCGGAGACCAGCGCCCCAGCCGGCAGGCAGCTCCAGCTGATCATCCGGTAGATCGAGTAGAAGCGGCCGACCATCCCGGTGGGTACGGTCTCCTGCACGATCCTTCGAGAGTTGACACTCCACAGCGACGAGCCGCAGCCGGCCAGAAAAATCGCTGCCCCGACGGTCACCGGGTCGCTTGTCACCGCGGGCACACCAAGCATGGCTGTAGTTCCAAGGACATTGGTGAACATAGCCCGGCGTCGGCCGAGCAGGCGCGTGAGTGGCACGGCCAATACCGCGCCCACGAACCCTCCGGCCCCAAGCATGGCCACAAGCACACCGTATTTCTCCGATGAGAGGTGCATCGGCCCGGGTGCTACCGCGAACAGGACGATCAGCGTCCGCCACGCGCTCCAGCACGCCGCGACCGCGCCGACGAGCAGCGTCATGTAGACGAGGTCCTGCCGGCCAAGGAGAAACCGCAGGCCTGCAGCGCCCTCCGTTGTCATGCTCTGTTCCGCCGCCACGCTTCGCACGCGGTAGTGGCCGCGCAGCGCGATCGTTGCCCCGGACGCGATCAGAAAACCGGCTGTTGCGACCAGCAGCATCGTGCCTACGCCAATGGCGAAGAGCAGCCCGCCCAGCGCCGGACCTATGCTCTCGCTGCCGAGAGTCTCGATCGCCGTGATCCAGGCGTTCGCTCGCGGAAGCCGGGCTGGCGAGACCGCCATTGGTACGATCGCCGTTTCGCCGGTCATCGCGACGACTTCGGCGACACCGAGCACCACGGCCGCCGGGTAGAGGATAACCAGGTTCCTCATGCCAGCGGCGAAAACCACCAACAGCACGACGGCCGAAGCAAGGCGCGCGATGTGCGCGCCTGCCAGCAGCATGCGTCGATCGAGCCTGTCGACGAGGACTCCGACATGGAACGAGGTGACAAGCCATGGTGCGCTGAAACACGCAACCAGTGCACCGATCGCGATCGGGTCACTGGTCATCTTGGCGGCGAGTAGTGGCAGCCCGATGCGGATGATCCCGTCGGCCAGGTTGGCGAGCCCGGTCGCTAAGACGAGCGCGACAAAATTACGGCTATGATCGGTCCCGGGCATGTCGCCAGGAGCGCTTAAGTGATGCTGCTGTTTTGAAGCCATCAGGCGAGGCCCGTGGCCAGCTCGCGGTCGAGGACGTCAACCAGGCGGTCGATGTCATCGCGGGTGTTATACGCATGCGGCGATACGCGGAGCACGTCGTTCAAGCCAGCCCGGGCAAAGGCAATCGGCACAAAGGCTCGGCCGATCGCTGTCACGTCGATCCCATGCCGAGCCAGCTTGTCGCTCAGCTCCGACGCCGGGATGCCATCGGCCACAAGGGTGATGATGCCGGACTGCGGGTCGCCGGGCTCGAGCAGCCTCAGCCCCGGCAGGCGCGCCAGATGCGAGAGAGCGTACCCGGCCAGGTCGCAAATTCTCTTGTGGACGTGCTCGATGCCAAAGGCGAGTTGCTGCTCGATCGCATTGATAAACCCGAGCCGCAGAGCAGCGGATCGCTCCGCCGTCTCGAACCTACGGGCACCTTCTCGCCAGCTTCGCCCAGAAGGCGTCTGAGTCAATGATCGATAATCAGATGTTGCGGGCACCAGCGCGTCGGCGAACGCTGCCCTGACGTAGAGGAGCCCGGTGCCACGCGGGCCACGCAGCCACTTGCGACCGGGTGCCGACAGCGCGTCGCACCCGATCGCCTTCACGTCGGTCGGTAACTGGCCGACAGCCTGGGCGGCATCGAGCAGGAACGGCACTCCGGCCGCACGCGCGAGGGAGCCGACGGCAGCGACCGGGTTGACGATGCCGGAGCCCGACGGCACCCAGGTCAGAGCGATGAGGCGCACATCACCGCCGTCGATCGCAGCGGCAAGCGCGTCGAGGTCGACAGTGCCGTCGCGCCGACTGGGAACCACTTCAACCGCTGCGCCAGACCGCTCCGCAGCGAGCAGAAGGGCCGCATAGTTGCCGCCCCACTCGGTTTCGCTGGTCAGGATCACGTCACCGCGCTTGAACGCCATCGCGCTGAGAATGGCCTGCCATCCGCGAGAGCTGCTCTCGGTAAAGGCGACCTCCTCAGCCGAGCAGCCGAGCAGCTCGGCCGCCAGCGTGTAGCCGCGCCGAAGCACGGGCTCCGCAAGTTGATCTGCCCGGTACGAGCCTTCCGCCATCTCGCGCTGCAGGTGAGACTGGATCGCGCCGATCGTTGTCGCCGACATCAGCGAAGCCCCCGCATTGTTCAGGTAAACTCGCTGCGACCTCGCTCGGCCTTCCGGGTGCGCCGTGCCGGCACGCCGCCCGGTGCCCATTTGCGTCAAGGCACCGGTCATCCGGCACTAAGCTGCGTGTAGAGTTCGAACGCGCTCCGCTCGACCCAGCATTCCGCCAGCCGATCTCCTTCGACGCGCCAGATGGCGAGGCCCGTGAACGCGATTGGGCGCTGGTCCGCGGGAAGGCTGAACATGCCGTTGTTGCGGCCGCGTGTGATCCAACGCGACACTACGCGGTCCCCCGATGCATTGGTGATGATCTCGAGATGCTCGTTGGTCGCGTCCGTAATCAAGGTCTGCATGGCCACGACCCACGCCTTGAACGCGTCCCTTCCCTCGACCACCGACCCTGCCGTGGTGATGCGGTAATCGGGTGTCATGAGCTCGTCGATCGCTGCCAAGTCGTGAGGCGGCGCCCAGACACGCCGGAAGAACTCCCGTGCGAGTGACTCACCTTGTTCGACCTGGCCCATCTCTGACCTCTTAGGCGCGCGACTTTCCGCAAGAGTCTCCGGATCACCGCTGCTACGCAAACGAAGGTTTGTACGGCCGGTCATAAGCACTCATAATGCCCCTATGATCAGGAACATCGATGTCGCGCTGCTGCGCGCGTTCGTCTGCACTATCGACCACGGGAGCCTGACGGCCGCCGCCGCCGCGCTCAGTCTCACGCAAAGCGCGGTTAGCCAGCAGCTGCTTCGGCTCGAGCGACTCCTCCAGGCCCAATTGCTCATCCGCGATCATAATGGGTCGAGGACAACCCCTGCCGGCGCGAGACTGCTCGAAAGAGCAAGGGCGATGGTGGCGATGAACGACGCATTGTGGATCGAAATGACAGGTCGAGAGGTGACTGGCCGGGTCCGCCTTGGCGCGCCTGACGACCTGATCGGCACCGTCGTCCAGCCGGCTCTGAAGCGGTTCTCGTCGACCTTCCCCGACGTCGAGCTGTCCGTGCTCTCCTCCCCATCTCCAGAGCTGATGAGCGCCCTCGAAACAGGCCAGATCGACCTCGTGCTAAGCGAGCAACTCGACCCGGTGCCTGGGCATGAGCTACTTCGCAGAGAAAGACTTGTCTGGATCGGCGCTCCTGGCGGGAATGCGTTTCGGCGAACGCCGATGCCGGTGTCCCTTACCGCGCCGGGGTGCGCCTTTCGCGCGGTCATCAGGAAGGCGCTCAACGATGCCGGGCGACCATCCAATCCGGTCCTTGACGGCGAGGGAACCGAGGCAACGCTGGCCGCAGTCCGCGCAGACCTCGCTGTTGGCGTTTGGCTGGAGTCGATGGTGCCCGAGGGATTGGAGGCGCTCAACGAAGATGAGCTGCCGAGGCTCCCCGAGTTCGCCATCCAGCTCGGGCTGCCTTCGAGGTTCCCGGCATCGGCGGCCACACAGATGCTCGCGGACGAAGTGCGCCGCGAGCTGGCCATGATGTAGCCGGGTAGCGCTCAAGCGGGATCGAGAGGAACGAGCGATGGCTCCGCACCGAGCCGGCTTGCGCGCAGACGAGCCACACCGCACTATCTTGGCGGTGACGGCTCAACAATTCACAATTGGACGTTGGCATTTCGACCCCTCGAGCCCGCTCCTGCGGGCCGGGGACGACGAGCGCCGGCTGGAAGAGCGCGCTGCCCGCACGCTCGAGCTCCTTTGCTGCCGGCGTGGCGACGTCGTCAGCAAACAGGATTTGATTGCAAGCGTCTGGGGCGGTCGATCCGTCAGTCCCAATAGCGTCGCTGTGGTGATCAGCGACTTGAGGCGCGCGATAGAGGACGACCCGAGTGCGCCCGAACATATCCTGACCGTCAACAAGCGGGGCTACCGGCTGGCTATCCCGCCCCAGGCGGAAGCCGTCGGCGACACCGCCTCCGCCCGCCTGCGGCGCCGCCCGATTGTGGTCGGCGCAGCGGCGGCCGGACTGGTTGCCATGGCTCTTGCCGCCTTCATGATCCATGGCGCAACGACAGCGATCGAAATTTTCGCCGAGCCCGTCGTGAACGACACTGGTCGTCGCGATCTAGACGCCGTCTCGCGCGCCCTGACTCCCGTGGTCGTCGACGGCGCCATTCGGATCGGCTCCCAGGTCACGCCCGGCAAGCCCACAGGTCCCGCTACCGGCCGCCGGCGCATAGCGATCCGATCGCGCCTGATCCTTTGGAACGGTGCGCCGGAGGTGGCGATCACAGCGGTCGATGCCGATACCGACAAGGCAATCTGGTCAGGCTTTGCGGCAGGACCGATAGAGGCGCTCGCCCGCAACACGACGAAACAGCTCGCCCGGCTGAAGGCCCCGCTTGAGCGGGAGAGCCCTTCGCGAAGAACCTCTTTACCGTTTCTTTAATTGGTGTCCGAGCCAGCAGACCGCATCCCGCTCCTCCCTTCTGCTCGAGGAGTTACACATGCCCATTCGTTCTTGGACAGCCCGGTCGGCGATCGTCGCATCGCTCTTTCTGGCGGCTCAACCAGCCACGGCGTCGATCAGGGAGGACACGGCCGACGTCGACCATCTAATCGCTGCCTATCACGAGGCAGTGGTCTCGCACGATGCTGCCCGACTGACCGCGCTCTTCGTCCCGACGGGCAGTGCGTGGTTCAGCGTCCTCTCGGATGAGGGGCTCGCCCGGGCGCGAGCGAAATCACCGGCAGCATCGAAGATCCGGCCAGGGTCCCTGGAGGCGTTTGCCAAGCTGGTCGCGACCTCGAAGTCGAGCCTCGACCCGCGTCATACCGACCTACGGATCACGAGTGACGGCGATGTTGCTACCGTGACATTCAAGTTCACGTTCCTGATCGACGGGAAGGTGCAGAACCGCGGAGCCGAGAGCTGGCAGCTCATCAAGGGTAATGACGGATGGCGCATCGTATCCATCGTGTTCTCATCCACTCCGCCAGCCATCTAACCGAAGCTAGCCACGCCTACTGCACGGCGACAGCCAGGCGTGGACTTGCCACGGATCCCTGTTCCTGATCTTCGCCCGCGAGCCGCGAAGCGTAATCCCCCAGGCGACTGCTGATGAAGTCTAGGAACAGGCGTACCCGTTTGGTCCGACGCGTCTCGCCATGCGTCAGCAACCAGAGCGTCCCGTGAGAACCGGCTCGGGAGCCCGGCACTCTGACGAGCCCATCGCTAGAGTCGCCTACGAAACAGGGCAGGACACCAAGCCCGACCCCCTGGTAGATGGCTGAAAAGTGTGCGCCGGCTTCGGGCGCCCGGAAGGGGGTCGGCGCTTCAACTACATCACTCACCCGGGCCCATTCCGGGGTGGATGCGCTACCCTTGATGACCCATCGAACGGGACGGTTGCGATCCGCAAGCCAGTCCTCGTACACGCCCTGTGCCATGTAGACGGCGCTATTCACCACCGGCCCTTGTAGACCATGCAGGTTCGGCGGGAGCGCATTTCGATCTCGAACGACACGAAGAGCGACGTCAGCCTCCCTGTTTGTGAGGTTCACGGTAGCTTCGGACGATAATATCTCGATCTCGATTTCCGGGTAGGCACGTCCGAAATTCGCGAGATCCGGCATGAGCAGATGGGTAGCGAGAGTCGGAGCCATCGCAACGCGCAGCAAGCCGCCGGCGCCTTGGTCTCGCCCGAAAACGCGCGTCTCCAGCTGCCTTGTTGACGACTCGATCTGCTCCGCCAGTCCTTGGACTTCCTCGCCTATGTCCGTGAGCCGATAACCCGATGGCAGCTTCTCGAACAATCTCGCGCCAAGGCGACTTTCAAGCTGGGCTATACGTCGCAGGACCGTCGTATGAGTGACGTGTAGCCGTTCCGACGCTGCTCGGAGCGATCCGCTGCGGGCGACGGCAAGAAAGTACCGCACGTCATCCCAATCAAATGTGTTCATTGATGCACCACATTCCGGTCATCTAAGCGGGTTCAATAAGTAGCCTACGCTACAACAGGCACCGGTGCAAATCTGCACCGCCCCTGTGCCGAGTTCATGACTGATCGATTATCGCCCACGTCGTTATCTCAGGCGGGCGCCGAAAACCTCGAGCTTTTCGCCGCCGCACTTTGCATGATGGAGTTGGTCAGGTGAGCTATGCGATCGTTGGGTTCGGCAGGATCGGTCAAGCCTTAGCAAAGGCGTTCGACCGCGCGGGAATCGAGGTTGCGGTGGCGGCAACCCGAGCGCCGGAGGAACTTTCCTCGATCGCTCACGCTATCGGGCCGGCTGTGCAGCCGAGCGCCCTTGCCGAGGCGCTGGAAGCAGACGTGATACTTCTCGCCGTGCCCTTTCAGGCGCACGGCGAAGTGGCTAGTCAGCGATCTGACTGGACCGGCAAGACCATCATCGACGTTACGAACGCCTATGGTGTGAACCCTTCTGTTCTAGGCGACCGGCCATCGTCCTCCGTCGTAGCGGCGTCATTCCACGGCGCGAATGTGGTCAAGGCCTTTAACCACCTGCCGGCGTCGACGCTGGCACAGGACCCGGCCGTCAATGGAGGGCAAAGGGTGATCTTCCTTGCCAGCGATTCGGAAGATGCCGCTGCCGACGTAGGATCGCTTGTCGAAACTCTGGGCTACTCGCCGCTTTATCTCGGCAAACTGACGGAGGGCGGCACCCTTGTGCAGGCAAAGGGCAGCAGCTGGGCTCACCTCATCTTCCAAGATCTCGTAAAGTTCGGATGAAGCTGACGCCAATTCGTTCGTCGACATCGGCTGGCTCGACTAGGCTCGCCGCACGGAGGATATACACATGAAGGTTGCTCTACCAGAGCCATCGCTGGACCAAATCTTCCGATCCGCTCGCACCTATTATGGGTGGACCGATGACGCTGTGGAGGAATCGACCCTCCGCGAACTGTACGATCTACTGAAGTGGGGCCCGACCTCGGCGAACAGCTGTCCTGCTCGCTTCGTGTGGGTACGTACCGAGGAAGGCAAAGAGCGGCTCGCGGCACTCGCTATGGAGAAGAATAGAGCCAAGATTCTGGCGGCGCCGGTAACAGTCATCATTGGGAACGATCTGGCGTTCGCCGACAACCTGCCCAAGCTAATGCCGCACAACACTGATGCAATCCGCGCTGCGCTCGCCCCGACGGCTGTCGCGGAAGCGACTGCGGCTAGGAACGGCACGCTGCAAGGAGGTTATCTGATCATCGCGGCGCGAGCTCTCGGCCTGGACTGCGGACCGATGTCGGGATTTGACAATGCCAAGGTCGATGAGGCGTTCTTCGCAGGCACCAGCATTCGCTCGAACTTCATTTGCAGTCTCGGCCACGGTGACGAGGCATCACTGTTCCCGAGGATGCCTCGGCTGAGCTTTGAGGAGGCAGGGCATTTCGCTTGAAGTTTACGTCGGCGGAGGTACCCCACCTACAGGGGGCCTCACGACCAGAGATCTCGATCGCGTCCGGCCAAAAGCTTCCGGTCGGCTAACCGAACGCAAGTGCCGCCGCTCAAGCACGTCTGCAATCGGGGCGATAGCCGTCATTCGATGCCCGCAACCGACGAACGGCAGCTATTTCGGATCTCGAGCCGAAAAGCTGACAGTCGGCAAGCGGCCCGGGAGCTGCCATCCTTGCGTCCGGCGCGCCGACCGACTGGAAGCGGGCCGGGAGCGGTCCATCTGCTTTTGGCTTCGTAGGTAACTAAACGGACGTGCGCAACCTCGGGGCTCCGCACCTATCGGCATGCTTAGCGGCGTCTTGACTTCATATCAGTGGCAGAGGCCACCACGCGTTTGGACGAGGAGACGGAGGATGAGCTTGCCTTTATCTGCGCTTGCGATTTCAGCGGCGACCACGATCTTGGCTACCTAGCCCTCGAACGCAGATCAAAAGCGTGAGGCGCGAGCCCATCCGACAACAAGCGGATGAGAGATCTTATCGAGCTCGACACGTTTCGCAGATTGCACCCAAACAACAACCGCCGGGGCGACACCAATCCGGCGCGATTTTCCGGGGTACAGCCGAGAGTCAGGCCGCGATGGTGACGGAGTGGGATGCGAATGAATGAACAGGACGGACTCTCTGAAATCATGGTCGATGCGACGCCGAAGTTAGCCGACGGTGGTGCTCTAAAGCGCAGGGCTGAGCTGACACAGCCTGTGTTTGGAGCGCTGCTGATCACGGGGGTTCCTCCCGTCATCTTCCTAGCCATGCTTATTCCTAGGGCGGTCGACCTCAACCAGCACAGGCCGGCGACAGCGCTCACCGCACTCGAGATACTAGCGCTCTTCGTACTGATGGCAGCCGCTTTGATAATTTCGGTTATCGCAGGTGCTGGCCTGAAAAGAGCGCTAGTTGAACCGCCGTACAAGCGGTCGTTGTGGATCGTTGGCGTTCTCCAGCTTGCGGTCTTTGCTCAGCTACTTTTCGCAGGTTTCATCAGCAGAGAACTGCTTGGCACCATGAACCCGCTGCCCTCGAACGTCACGGGACCTATTTCAATCGCTGCCATCGCTTGGGTCTTTCTGGTGGGATATGTAGCGAAGATCCCGTGGGATGGCGCTGTGAGCATCGTCGCCGATCCAAACTTTAGCCGCAGACGCTCCCTCTAGGCAGCCCGGTTCCAGCACGTTCGCGACTGCAAGCGGGCCGATTGCGGACTGGCAGCTAACGGGCTGGACTACGCGGAAAGCTGCCAAGCCGAAGCTAACCTTAACAGATAGGCAACTGTGAGCTAATAGATCGCCGGCGGATCGCTCGCCGGAAAGCTCTCCTCAAGTGCCTCGTCCAGTTCGCGATCGAGCGCCTCGACGCGCGCGTCTGCCGCAAGCTGTCGAGTCAACCACAAAGCGAGATTGCGCGCATAGGCTCGGATCGAAAGCTGCGCCTCGGGTGAACGCGCGATGCCGTCGCCCGGAGCCTCCTCAACGAAGCTCGGACAGCCTTTGGCGGGATCCCAATTATAGTCGGCAAAATGATGGAAGGTTGATTCCGCCCAGGCTGGCCCTCCGGCTGCCGAAGGCTCGAAGGCAACAGCGATGTTGAAGGTCCGACCAGTGATCTTGCTGGTGCCGGTTGCGATCACGCGAGCGCTGCCATCCGTCGGCGGCGCGCCGACTGCGCCCTCGTGCGGATGCGCGGGCAAGAACCGGATCGATCCTCCCGGCAACGCCGGGTCCCGCAGTACCGGATGAGGGTCACCGACAATCTCGATCTCCTGAAAGTCGCCGTTCGCTCCCGAATGGTAATTCGGCCAGAGGATGCTGGTGGTCTGGTCATCGTCGATCGCATGGCGGCTCGTGTCGGGATCGGGATGCTTGCTGTGGAAGAAGTGCGCCTCGCCGACCCCGCCGAGCGTACATACGGAGCAGCCCAGGTCCATGTGGTCGCGCGTGACAAGCAGCCCGCCACCATTCTGGCGGAAGCGGCTGATCGCAGCGCAGTCCTCGGTCATCAGGCCGTCGCCGGTGTCGACGGCGAACAACCAGAGCGCGGCATAGTCGGAGCGGTCGAGCGTGGAAAGCACGGGGTCCGGAGCGCCTGGCTCGGCCCGGTCGCGGGTCGTGACGGTAAAGACCGGGGCACCGTCAGCGTCCGTCAGCCCGGCGAGATGGTCCCGCAGCATCGAAAAGCGCGATATGTTCCAGTCGTCATCGACGGACGGGATCGTGGTCTGCAGCAGGATCTTGGTCGGCGACGCCATGTTTCACTCCCGGGCATCTGCGGCTGTGGAAGAGCCGGACAGGTAGGACGCTCGACTGCCATTTCGTTGGCCGCAGGGTGAAATCGGAAAAACCCCTGCGTTCATCATCCCTGTCACGTCCGATTAACACGGCACCCCAGGTGGCTCCAGCATCTGCCACAGCCCGCGCCCGGTTCTGGCGGAAGCGAGCGCTGGACACATCTGGCCAGTGGCGTGGCAGAAGCTCGACCCTTGGCCATGCGGGTCTCGACCAAGGGACAGATAACGAGGGAACTCGCATCGCCTACCTCCAACCCCAATCAAGGCTGGAGGAATCATGACCCTGCTCAGCGGCAAGACGGCGATGATCACGGGCGGCACGAGCGGGATCGGCTTCGCGATCGCCCAACTGTTCGCTGCCGAAGGCGCACAGGTGATCGTATCGGGCCGGCGCGTGGACGCCGCGAAACGGGCTGCCGACCTCATCGGGGGGAACGCAGACTATGTCGTAGGCGATGTCAGCGATCCGGAGTTTCACGCCTGGGCAGCGGACGTGATCGGTGAGCGCTTCGGTGGTCTCGATATCTACATCGCCAATGCCGGCATCAACACCATCCGTCATTCTGGGGAGGTCCCCGAGGCCGAATATGACGCCCAGTTCGCCGTGAACACTCGCGGTGTATTTATCGGGGTCCAGAAGATGCTGCCGCTGATGCGTGACCACGGTGCGATCGTGATCACGGGTTCGCTCGCCAGCGACAAGGTGCTTGATGGTCACGCCGTCTATGCCGGCTCTAAGGCAGCGATTGGCGCATTCGCGCGCAACTGGGCGCTTGAGCTCAAGCACCGCGGCATCCGCGTCAACGTGCTCAGCCCAGGACCCACCGACACCGAGATTCTGGGCAAGCTGGGCGTCTCGCCCGACGAGCGTCCCGCGTTCGAGGCCCAGATGGCGGCCGCGATCCCGCTTGGGCGCTTGGGACGCCCCGACGAGATCGCACAGGCTGCGCTCTTCCTGGCGTCCGATGCGAGCAGCTTCGTCACAGGGGTCAACCTTCGCGTCGATGGCGGCATGGCGCTGGTGTGATCCCGCTCCCAGTTCCGCCGGCTTTCAGCACATCCACAGATAAGGAAGAACCTATGTCCAATCCGACCTTTGACCCGGCCATCACGGACTTCATCGCCGACGTCGTCCATATCGGCAGCGCCTACGACCTCGACGGCATGGAGCGGCTCTACACCGAAGACCAGACGTTCCTGATCCTCACGCCGGAAGGCACGGTGAAGCGCTTCACGCGCGCCGAAGCGTTTGCCGAGTTCCGATCGCGGCGGGACGCCGGCGAGCCGCCGCTCTCCACCGAGTATCGCGTGCTCCATGTCGAACAGCAGGGAAATGACGCGGTAGCCTTACTCTATCGCCGCATGAGTCCTGCTGCTCCGCCGGTCATGTACGAGCTCCGGCTGCGCAAGCAGACGCGCGGCTGGGCAGTCGCCGGCGAGACCGTCACGCCCTGGCCAGGCACCACTGGCGGTGCGTTCCTGCCGCCTCGTCAGCACGCCGCGTGACACCCGACGACCGGAGAACTGGCGCATGACCTTCCCGTGGGCGAAGCAATATGAGCCGAAGCATCCAGTGATGCGCTGGATCGACGGGAAGCTGCCGCTGCCGCGCTTCGTCTATAACGCCACTGGCGTGGGCTATCCTGTTCCGCGCAACATCAACTATTTCTGGAACTTCGGCGTGCTCAACGGCGCTGCGCTGCTCATCCAGATCGTCACCGGCATCGTGCTGGCAATGCACTATGCCGCGAGTACTGGACTCGCCTTCGAGCGGGTCGAGCACATCATGCGCGACGTCAACAACGGCTGGCTCATCCGCTACGCGCACATGAACGGGGCGTCGCTCTTCTTCGCCTCGGTTTACGTCCATATGTTCCGCGGCCTCTATTTCGGATCATACAAGGCGCCGCGCGCAATGGCGTGGCTGCTCGGGCTCGTCATTCTGCTCCTGCTGATGGCCACGGCTTTCATGGGCTATGTTCTTCCTTGGGGGCAGATGAGCTTCTGGGGAGCACAGGTCATCACTGGTCTGTTCGGCGCTATTCCAGTGATCGGCGAGCCGATTCGAGTTTGGTTGCTTGGCGGCTTCTCGCCCGACGGCGCCACGCTCAACCGCTTCTTCGCGCTCCACTATCTTCTGCCATTCGTTATCGTCGGGGTCGCGATCCTCCACGTTTGGGCGATCCACATCCCTGGCTCGAGCAATCCCACCGGAGTCGAGGTACAAGGGCCTCAGGACACGGTGCCCTTCCATCCCTACTACACCGCCAAGGACGGGTTCAGCCTCGCGGTGGCCCTGACGCTCTTCTCGGTGGTGGTTTTCTTCTACCCCAACGCTTTCGGACATCCCGACAACTACGTTCCCGCCAACCCGCTATCGACGCCGGCGCATATCGTGCCCGAATGGTATTTCTGGCCGTTCTACGCGATCCTGCGCGCATTCACGGCCGATTTCATCCTCCCGGCAAAGCTGTGGGGGGTGCTCGCAATGTTCGCGTCGATTCTGGTGCTGTTCTTCCTGCCGCTTCTCGACCGCTCACCGGTCCGTTCCGGGCGCTACCGCCCCCTCTTCCGCGCATTCTATTGGTTCGGCCTGATTCCCTGCGTGCTGGTGCTTGGTTGGTGCGGCGGTGCTCCTGCGGAGCCGCGCTACGTCATCGTCTCGCAGATCGCCGCGATCTACTACTTCGCGCACTTCCTGATCGTTCTTCCGATCGTCGGGCAGATCGAGAAACCATTGCCGTTGCCGAGTTCGATCACGGCGTCCGTCCTCAGCGGTGCCAACCCCTGATCGTCCATCCGACCGACATTGCCTAACTAAACGCGGACTGATATTGTCCGCGTTATGGCACATCTCTCGGTCAGCGTGGAATACGGCATTCACTGCCTGCTCTGGCTGGTGGGGTCCGGCGAGACGCCGCTCAGCAGCCGCGACCTGGCCGAGCTCCAAGGCGTTTCGCACAGCCTACTCGCCAAAATATTCCCCAAGCTCGAAAAGGCAGGAATCGTGCGCGCCTCGGAGGGCGTGCGCGGCGGCTATGTGCTCGGCCGACCGGCCGAGGAAATCACATTCCTCGAGATCGTCGACGCGATCGACGGGCGGAAGCCCTTGTTCGACTGCCAGGAAGTGCGCGGGCGCTGCGCCGTATTCGACAATCAGCCTCCGGACTGGGCGACGGGGGGCGTGTGCGCGGTGCATGTCGTGATGCTGCAGGCGGAGAAGGCGATGCGCGACACGCTCGCCCGGCAGACATTGGGCCAGTTGGCTCAGGGTTTTTCGGACTTCGCGCCCGCCGAGTTCAAGGCCGGCGTGGCGACCTGGATCGGGGCGCGCATCGAAGGGCGTGTCCGCAAGACGGCCGCGCCCGGTCGGTCAGAAAGGGAGGGTGGAGCATGACCTTTCTCGCAACGCTCGACGAGCGCCCACTGGTGCTGATCGTCGACGACGACGCGGCCGTGCGCACCTCGCTCGAGGAACTGATGCTCTCGGTCGGGATCGACGCGACGGGCTTTGGTTCTACGCGCGAGCTGCTCGAGGCGGAACTGCCCGAGCGGCCCGGCTGCCTCGTCCTCGACGTCCGCATGCCGGGCGCGAGTGGTCTCGACCTGCAGCAGCATCTCGCTGCCACCGGCAACGCCAAGCCGATCGTCTTTCTTACCGGACACGGTGATATCCCGATGACCGTGCAGGCGATGAAGGCCGGCGCGGTCGATTTCCTGACCAAGCCTTTTCGCGATCAATCCCTCCTCGACGCGGTGACCGCGGGCATCGAGCGCGATATCGCCCGTCGAGCCGATGCAGCACTCGTGAAGCAGCAGGTCGACCGCTACGCGACACTGACCATGCGTGAACGCCAGGTGCTGGCAGAGGTCGCACGCGGGCGGCTGAACAAGCAGATCGCCTTCGACCTGGGCATCACCGAAGTGACGGTGAAACTTCACCGCAGCGCCGTCATGAAGAAGATGCGCGCGGCTTCGATCGGAGAGCTGATCCGCGCCTGGGACCTGCTTCCGCCAGAGCTGCGCGAACGCACCACCTAGACCATGGTATGGTTACGAACACACCGGAATTCAGCGACATCCGCGGGAGGCCGAGCCGGCCGCGTCATTGAGGACTGTGTGTGCGCCAGCCGCCCCTTATTGCGATCGTGGATGATGACGATGCCGTTCGCGAAGCGCTGTTCGACCTTCTGCAAGTCGAGGGTCTCCCTGCCCGTACCTTTCGCGACGGTGCCGAACTGCTCGCTGACGCGGCGGCAGATGATTTTGCCTGCGTCATCACGGACGTCCGCATGGGCGAGATCGATGGGCTCGAGCTCCAGCGGCGGCTTCGCGCCCGCGGCTGCCCGGTGCCGGTGATCTTCATCACCTCCTCGGTGGAGGATGCCACACGCATACAGGCGATGCGCGGCGGCGCCGTGGCCTGGTTCACCAAGCCGGTCGC
Source organism: Sphingomonas sp. FW306-1B-B10E (assembly GCF_058782005.1). Taxonomy (NCBI): domain Bacteria; kingdom Pseudomonadati; phylum Pseudomonadota; class Alphaproteobacteria; order Sphingomonadales; family Sphingomonadaceae; genus Sphingomonas; species Sphingomonas sp. FW306-1B-B10E. Next base: position 81,695 of record NZ_JBYSXG010000003.1, on the reverse strand, counting down.
AGACGAGGCGCTGCTGGCGACGTTGCGCTCGGCACTGGATGCAATGCGAGGGGCATGAAATGACGGCGGGCCCCCTTTCACTCGCGGGGAGCGAGCGCGCAGGCAGCGCCGTCGGCTCCGGCCGCCTCCTGCCCCGCCCTGGTACCAGCGCTCAATATGCTGCTGCCACCGCCTGGTGGGCACTCGACATCTCTGCTGCCCGGCCCATGATCGACGCGATCGTAAGCGGTGACGCACCGGCGGACTGGGTGGGCGCCTTGCTCGCCGAGGTGCGCATCGCAGACATCGACGACAACAATCTTCATCTGCTGGGTCCGCTCGGTGGGCGCGGCCGCATGATCGGCGAATTGTTCACGCGCTTCTGCCCGCCCGAGAGCTGGCGAATTGGTGCGGACCTGATCATGGCCGCAGTCGCCAATTATCCCCCCGGCGCGCCGCTTACCCGGGAAATCACCTCGATCGCCTTCGGGAATGGCTGGACGACCGTCTCCACCGATCCGGCGCACCCGGACATCGTATTCATCGCCGTCGGAGGCGTGCTGGCGGACGATCGCTCGCTCTGGGCGGTACGCGCAAGCGAGGAGCGCTACCGCAACCTTTTCCACAACATGCCCAGCGCGCTGATCCAGGTGGATTCGCGCGCGATGCGGCCGATCTTCGAGGAATTGCGCCGTCAGGGCGTGACCGACATCGCCCGCTATCTCGACGAGACGCCCGAACTGGCGCTCCGTTCGCGCGACATCGTCAGGGTAACCGACGCCAATCGTAGCGCGATCGAGCTGCTCGGGGCGAAAGACGTCACCCAGATTCTCGGACCGGTCGACTTCGTGTTCGCGGCGTCGCCTGACAGCGCCAAGCGCGTGATCACCGCCCATTTCGAAGAGCAGCGCAACTGGGTCGAGGTAATGAAGCTGCGCACGCTCGACGGCCGGCTACGCGACGTCGAGCTCTCGGTGACCTACCCCACGCCGCCCGAACGGCTGGACGTGACAATCCTCGGCTTTATCGACATCACCGAACGGCTGCGCACCGAGACGCAGCTTCGTCAGCTCGAGGCGGATTACTCGCGCGCCGCACGCATCTCGATGCTCGGCGAGCTCGCCACGTCGATCGCGCACGAGATCAATCAACCTCTTTCGGCAATCGTCACCAATGCCGAGACCAGCCAGCGCTGGCTGTCGCGCGACGACCCCAACCTCGCCAAGGTGCGCCAGCTCACCGCGCGTATCGCCGAAAGCGGGCGTCGCGCGAGCGCCATCGTGCAGCGCATCCGCGGCATGGCGGCGAGGCGTGCGCCGGAGCGTACCCGGCTCGACCTGAGCGCGGTCGTCGAGGAGGCCCTGCTTTTCGTCCGCCACGAGATCGAGTCGCGCTCAATTCAGCTGTCGACTTCGTTCGACGCCGGACTGCCGCACGTCCATGGCGACCGGGTGCAACTACAGCAAGTGGTCGTGAATCTGCTGGTCAACGCCGTGCAGGCGCAGGGCGTTGGCGGCGGGCGGATCGAACTGGAGACCGCCGCGAGCGCGGACAATATGGTGGTCTTCACCATCCGTGACGGCGGCCCCGGCATCGTACCGCAGGACCTTGATCGGATCTTCGGCAGCTTCTTCACCACCAAAGACGATGGCATCGGCATAGGCCTGGCGCTCTGTCAGTCGATCATCGCGGCGCACCAGGGGACGATCACTGCCTTCAACCATCCCGACGGCGGCGCCGTCTTCCAGTTCTCGCTACCCGCCTCGCGGTAACGCCCGGCGGCGCTTGGGGGACTCCGCCGGGCGCCTGCGCGCTCAGCTGCGCAGGAAGGCGAGCAGATCGGCGTTGAACCGGTCCGCATGGGTAGCGGTCAGCCCGTGCGGCAAGCCCGCATAGAAAAGGGTCTGCGCACCCTTGATCAGCTTGGCGGACTTGTAGGCAGAGTCGGCGATCGGAACGATCTGGTCATCGTCGCCGTGCACGATCAGCGTGGGCACGTCGAACTTCGCCAGATCCGCGGTAAAGTCGGTCTCGCTGAAAGCCTTGATGCAGTCATGGGCGTTCTTCAGGCCTGCCTGCATGCTGATCAGCCAGAACTCGTCGAGCAGGCTCTGCGGCACGTTCGCGCCCTCGCGATTGGCGCTGAAGAAGGGGATCGCAAAGTCGCGGTAGAATTGCGAGCGGTTGGCGAGAATGTCGCGGCGCAGCCCGTCGAACACGCTCAGCGGCAGCCCCTCGGGATTGGCCTCGCTCTGCACCATGATCGGAGGGACCGCGCCGAGCAGCACCGCTTTTTTGACGCGTGCGGTGCCGTGCCGGCCGATATAGCGCGCGACCTCGCCGCCGCCGGTCGAGTGGCCGACCATGACGATGTCCTTGAGGTCGAGAGCCGTGAACAGCTCGGCGAGATCATCGGCATAGCCGTCCATGTCGTTGCGCGAAGCAGTCTGGGCCGACTTGCCGTGACCCCGGCGGTCGTGGGCGATGCAGCGATAGCCCTGCTCTGCGAGAAACTGCATCTGGATGCTCCAGGCTTCGGAGCTCAGGGGCCAGCCGTGCGAGAAGGTAACGACCGAGCCTTGGCCCCAGTCCTTGTAATAAAGCTCATGTCCGTCGCTGGTGGTGAACATCGGCACCGTATTTCTCCTTGTGCGCCTGCGCGGACCGCTGCGGCCCGCCTCCCGGCAGGATGGCGCTAAGCGCAAGCAGGGCTGCGCATCGACCGGACCATGGCACTGGCGCGGCCCGCCGCCGGTAGCGGCGATGCTCTCGGTGGGATGGGGCGCACCAACCCTGGCCGCCTTTCTGGGCGACAGATTTACATCCGGCGTGGCCGACCTGCACTTTGGGAGAGGGCCCCCTGCCGATTGATCAGCCTGGCGCATGCCTCGGCATGATGGAGGCGCGGCGCCCGATCCGCGATCCTCCACCACGTGATCCGGGCCATCTCTTCCCATGCCCGGCGATAGAGGATCGAAACATGCGCATCGTCGTAATCGGCGGCACCGGACTCATAGGGTCGAAAGCGGTCTCTCGACTGGAGCAGGAGGGGCACGAGGTGCTCGCCGCGGCGCCGGACACTGGCGTCAACACGCTCACCGGTGAAGGTCTGGACCGCGCTCTTGCCGGCGCCGAAGTCGTGATCGACGTCTCCAACTCGCCGTCGTTCGACGACAAGCCGGCGATGGACTTCTTCCAGACCACCGGGCGCAACATCGCCGCGGCCGAGAAAGCCGCCGGAGTTCGGCATCACGTCGCCTTGTCGGTCGTCGGCACCGACCGACTGCAGGACAGCGGCTATTTCCGCGCCAAGCAGGTTCAGGAATGGCTGATCAAGGATTCCGGCATTCCCTGGACGTTGGTCTACGCTACCCAGTTCTTCGAGTTCCTGCGCGGCATCGCCCAGTCGGCAACCGAAGGTGACACGGTCCGCCTCCCCTCCGCCCGATTCCAGCCGATGGCTGCACAGGACGTCGCGGCAGCGGTGGCAGAGGCAGCGCTAACGGGTCCGCTCGACGATGCGATCGAGGTCGCAGGCCCGGAGATCTTCCGCATCGACGAGTTGGTCGCGCGGGTGCTCGCGCATGACGGCGACCGTCGCCAGGTCGTCGCCGATCCGGAGGCGCTTTATTTCGGCGTCAGGCTCTACGACGACACGCTCCTGCCGGGACCTGCCCCTCGTCTTGGCAGCTCCAGCTTCGACTGGTGGGTCGCCAATGTTCCGCCGCCGGTGAAGCAATGACTGCGCGTCGCGACACGCGCGGCGTGGATGCCTCGGGCTTCCGCCAGGTCAGCTTTTTCTTCGCATCGCTGCTGGGAACGGCCGCGCTCATCAACGGCGCCTATATGCTGATATCGCCCGCCGGATGGTATTTCGCGGTGCCGGGGGTGACCACGACCGGTCCGTTCAACCAGCATTTCATCCGCGACATCGGGATCATCTTCCTGTTCATCGGCACCGCCTTTCTGATCGGGCTGCTCCTGCGCGACTATCGGGTGGTGCTGTGGGGTGGCGCGACGCTGTGGCTCTGCTGCCATGCGCTGTTCCACCTTTGGGAAGTCGCGGCCGGCATCTGCGGCCCCTCCGTCCTCTTGCGCGACTTTCCGGCCGTGTCGCTGCCCGCGCTCATCGGCCTCGTGCTGACGCTCTGGGCGGAGCGCGAGCGTCGCACATCGCATGCGGCAGGCTGACCCCTTTTCCCTGGAACCCTCTGGTTCCCATCCAAGGAGACTATCCGTGACCCCTCGCATGAACATCTTCCAGGTCGCTCCCGAAGGCACCAAAGCGATGATGGCGGTGGAAGCCGCGATCGAGAATAGCGGCCTTGACCATGGCCTGCTCGAGCTCGTCCGACTGCGCGCCTCGCAGATCAACGGCTGCAGCTACTGCATCTACATGCACGTGAAGGATGCGGTGTCGAAGGGCGAGAACCATGCCCGCATCCATGTGCTCGACGGTTGGCGCGACTCGCCGCTGTTCAATGAGCGCGAGCGCGCCGCGCTCAACTGGACCGAGTCGCTCACCCGCGTCTCCAAGACCCATGCCCCGGACGCCGATTATGCGATGCTCCAGGCCCAGTTCAACGAGACCGAGATCGCCTGGCTCACCCTGCTGATCGGCGCGATCAATCTGTGGAATCGGGTCCAGATCGGGCTGAAGGCCGTCCATCCGGTCGAGTCGCCGGCCGCGGCCGCTGCCTGAGCCCCTGCGGCTGCGGGGCACGTCCCCCAGGCCCCGCAGCCGCCCTTCTTCGAGGAACCGCCCGTGAACCCGCATCAGGCCACCGGCACGCCCGTGCCCGAGATACTGCCGCCGCTCGACGCGGTGCCGTTGGAACCCGGCGCTCTCGCGGTGGCGGGCATCGTTCACGATCTCGGCAACCTGATCCAGATCGCCACGTCGGCGATCAACATCGTATTGCGGGCCCCGGGGATGCCGGCCGCGCATACCGGGCCGCTATTGCACCGCGCCCGCCTTTCGCTCGATCACGCCGGCGCGATTGTTCGGCAGAACCTGGCCCGGGTGCACGCGCCGGCGGTCGCGCCATGCGATCTCGCGGCGAGCCTCGCCGATGTCGCAGCCCTGGTCGGAGCGCTGGATGCGCCCGCCCTGCGCCTGGAAATCGAGGCCGCGCGGGACCTGCCGATCGCGCTATGCGACGGGGTGGGGCTGCGCCGCGCTTTGCTGAATCTCGTTCTCAATGCCCGCGACGCCATGGCGGGCAACGGCACGGTGCGGATCGAGGTGCGACCCGGCCACGCGACGGTCGATCTGCTTGTCGTCGATCACGGTATCGGGATGAGCCCCGACGCAATCGCCCGGGCCTTCGATCCGCGCTTCACCACCAAGCGGGATGGCCTGGGCGGGATAGGGCTACCGATGGTCGCGGCCTTTGCCCGCAGTGCCGGCGGTACCGTCCGGATCGATAGCGCGCCCGGTATCGGCACTGCGGTGACGCTGCGCGTGCCCGTCGCCCCACCCGAAGACGTCAACGAGGAGATCTGACCATGAAGCTCTATTATGCGCCCGGCGCCTGCAGTCTGTCCGGCCGGATCTCGCTGCACGAGGCGGGCCTGCCGGCGGAGTTCGAGCGGGTCGACATCAAGACCAAGACCACCGAGCTCGGCGAGGATTATCTAGCGATCAATCCGAAGGGCTATGTCCCGCTGCTGGTGCTCGACGAAGGCGAGGCGCTCAGCGAGAATGTCGCAATCCTCGCACATATCGCCGACCGCCATCCCGCGCTCGGACCAGGGGGCCCGCTCGGCCGCATCCGGCTGATCGAGATGCTGTCGTGGCTGTCGACCGAGCTCCATGTCGCGTTCAAGCCCTTCTGGCATTCGCAGGACCCGGCAGAGCGCGCCGCTGCGAGAAGGGCGGTGGCCGACCGCCTCGCGCTCATCGAGGCGCAGATCAATGAGCTCTATCTGTTCGGCCCGCGCTTCACCGTGGCAGATGCCTATCTGTTCGTCATGCTGCGCTGGGCGGTGGCCTTCGACGTACCCCTCTCGCCCCAGATGATCGGCTATTTCGAAAGGGTCGCTGAGCGGGAGACCGTCCGTCGCGCTCTGGCTGAGGAAGGGCTGGCGCCACCTCTTCCGGCGATCGACGCCGCCTCATTCGAGGGCCTCGTATGAAGATCGTGGTGATCGGCGGCAGCGGCCGCATCGGCACACGCCTCGTGCGCAATCTGCGTCAGGCGGATCTTCGGGTGTTCGAGGTCGCGCCGCGCTTCGGCGTGGATACCGTGACCGGACTCGGGCTCGACGACGCGCTAGGCGATGCGGAGATCGTCATCGACGTGTCCAATTCGCCGTCCCTCGACGGAGCGGCCGCGCTGCGCTTTTTCGAGGCGTCGAGCCGCAATCTGCTCGCGGCAGCGCGACGTGCCGGGGTGCGCCACCACGTCGTGCTCTCGATCGTCGGTGTCGATCGTCTCGCTGCCAGCAATTACTTCCGCGCCAAGCGGATCCAGGAGGAGATGGCGGCGGACTCCGGCATTCCCTTCACGCTCCTGCGCTCTACGCCGTTCTTCGAGTTCATTGCCGATGTAGTGCAGGACGGCACGGCCCGCGACATCCCGATAGCGCCGGCTTTCGTCCAGCCGATCGCCGGCGAGGAGCTGGCCGACCTGCTCGCCGACGCCGCCTTCAGCGATCCCGCAGGCGGAGTTATCGAGGTTGCAGGCCCCGACCGCCTCCGCCTCGATGAGGTCGCGGCCGAGATCGCGACTGCGCACGAAGACGGGCGCCGCATCGTTCCCGACATGGGTGCGCGCTACCTGGGCGCTGAGCTCTCCGAGGATTGCCTGCTCCCGGGCCCGGATGCCCGCATCGCGACCCTACGCTTCGACGACTGGCTGCGCGACAGCCTCCAACCCTTCCGCATCCCGATCACTCAACGCTGATCTTCTCGAGGAGACTTCCATGCGTCTTTCCACGCTGCTGCTTCCCGCAGCACTCCTGCTCGCAGGCACCGCGACTGCCCACGACACCTCGCCCCCCGAGAAGCCCGTGATCGTGCTCGTGCACGGCGCCTTTGCGGAATCCGCGAGTTGGGAGGCGGTCATCACGCGACTGGAGCGGGATGGCTACACGGTCATCGCGGCCGCCAACCCCTTGCGCGGCGTCGCAAGGGACGCGGCTACCGTGGCCAGCATCGTCAAGTCGGTCAAAGGGCCGGTGGTGCTTGTCGGGCACAGCTATGGCGGTCCGGTGATCACGGAGGCGGCGAACGGCAACGGCAACGTGAAGGCGCTCGTCTACGTTGCGGGGTTCGCGCCCGACACGGGCGAGTCCAGCCTCACGCTGTCCGCCAAATTCCCCGGCAGCACGCTCGGCGATGCCTTGTACCCGATCGCGCTGCCCGACGGTGACGAAGACCTCTACATCCGAGCCGACAAGTTCCACGCCCAATTCGCCGCCGACGTGCCCGCCGCCCAGGCCGCGGAAATGGCTGCGACACAGCGCCCCGTCACCTTGTCGGCACTGGGAGAGCCTTCGCGCGTCGCCAGCTGGAAAGAGCTGCCTTCCTACATGATCTACGGCACCGCCGACCGGAACATCCCGGCAGCAGTGATGAAGTTCATGGCCGAGCGCGCGCATGCCCGCAGGACGGTCGAGATCGCCGGCGCCTCGCATGCGCTGATGGTCTCGCACCCGGGCGAGGTCGCAGCGCTGATCGAAGAAGCGGCGGCCGGCAAGTGAGCGTGGAATCGGTCACGCGCGAAGCGGTGCTTCACGCGCTGTACGAGGCGGCGGAGCTCGAGCACAATCTGATGTGCACCTATCTCTATGCCGCCTTCAGCCTGAAGAATGGCGAGGCGGAAGGACTGAGCGCGTCCGAGGCCGAAGCGGTGACGCGCTGGCGCCGCGCCATCCTCGGCGTCGCCGTCGACGAGATGAGCCATCTGGTGGCCGTGTGGAACATCACCTCGGCGCTTGGGGGTACGCCGCGCTTCGGCCGCACGAATTTCCCCCTCGAGCCCGGATACCTGCCGGCCAACATCGTCGTGCGGCTCGCGCCCTTCGACGAGGACGTGATCCAGCACTTCATCTATCTTGAACGACCCGATCCCTCCGAGGAGCCCGACGGGAACGGCTTTGCCGCGCCTGCGCCGGAAGTTCGAACCCCGGCAGCATTTCGCCTGACCCCGACCGGTTTCGACTATGCGACGATCGGCGACTTCTACCAACGCCTCGAAACCGAGCTGCGTAGGCTGGTGGAAGATCTCGGCGAGCACACCGTCTTCTGCGGCGATCCAGCCCTGCAGCTGAGCGCCGCCGAGAACCGCCTTAAGGGTGCGACGGTCGTCACCGATCTCGACAGCGCGCTGGCAGCGCTCGCGGAAATCGTTGTCGAAGGGGAGGGCGCGCCCGAGCATCGCGAGAACTCACATTTCGCACGCTTCCAGGCAGTCCGGACCGAGTTAAGACAACTCCAGACCGCGAACCCTGCATTCGCGCCCGCGCATGCCGCCGCAGTCAATCCCGTCCTGCGCAAGCCGCCACATCCAGAGGGTAAGGTCTGGCTCGAAAATGCAGAGGCCATCGCCGCGGTCGACGCCGCCAATGCGACCTATGTTCTCGCATTGCGCCTTCTGGCCGGCGCCTACGCGGTGCCCCGCCCGGATCCGCGCAAAACGCTCTTCGTCAGCGCCGCCGTCGCCCTGATGCACGCCATCGGTGCGTTGGGCGAGCGTGCCGCGAGGCTTCCTGCAGGTCCGGCGAACCGGGAGTACAACGCCGGGATGTCGTTCACTGCACCGCGGGAAGCGTCACCATTCCCGCAAAGCCCGGCCACGATCGGGATCTATGCCGAGCGCCTTGATCAGGTGGCAGCGGCTATCAAAGATATGGATCCGATGGATCCCAGGTGCGCGCACGCGCGGCAGATCGTGAAGGATCAGGCAGACCGCCTCCGAGCGGCGTTGGCCCCGGTTTGATGAGAGGACGATGATCCTGAGAACGAAGCGAACGCCGGCGTTCAATTGGACCGGACGCTGCGCTTCGGGTTCGCAATTTAGTAGAAGCCCACGGGCCAGCATCGTCCTTGTGTCGGTCGTTCACATCCCTGCCAAGGCAAGACGATAAACGGCCGGTTCCGGGGGGCGCCGAAACGAAGCTGAACGACCAGGATTGGGCGCGTAGCTGCCACACGAGCTTCATGAACGAACGTCCGCTTTCGTCGCTGCAGCGCCCGAAAGCAGACCGGCCGCTATCCCCCCATGGTGGCCATCCTAGCTGCATGAACAAGCGGCGGCTTTCGCGACTGAGTGCCGGGCCAGTGAGTGACGGGGATTGCGCGCTAAGCGGAATCTCCCAGCGCCCAAATGGCTGTCCGTCCGCGTTGACTCGCTGATACGAAGTCGGTCGAGCGGCACCGCATCCCACTTGCCAATCTGGCCATGCCTGCCAGAGTCGGATCAGACATGCGAACCGATCTCGATCATTTGCCCCAGGCGAAGCAGCGCGAACTCGCGCTGCTGGTGCGTATTCTGTTCGAAGAATTCGCCGAGATTTCTGCGCGAACGACCGACCCGAAAAGGAAAGCGGCGCGAATCCTCAAGCTGGTGCTGTACGGATCGTATGCGCGGGGAGACTGGGTCGATGATCCGATTGGCGGCTATCATTCGGACTATGACATCCTCGTGGTCGTCAACGATGAGCGGCTTACGGACATCACCGAATATTGGGCGGCAGCCGACGACCGGTTGATGCGCGAAGTGACCATAGCGCAGGCGCTCAGCGCGCCGGTCAACTTCATCGTCCACACGCTCAGGGACGTAAATGGGCAGCTCGAGCGCGGGCGGCCATTTTTTGTAGACATCCTCAAGCAAGGGATCGCGCTCTACGAGGCCGAAGAGAACCCATTTGCGGCACCACGAAATCTTCCTCCGGAAGATGCCGCGGCCGAAGCCAGACAACATTTCGAGCGCTGGTTTCTCAGTGCGGTTGATTTTGCTCGGCTAGGCGAGCTCGCGGAAGCAGAAAGTATGCAGAACAAGGCTGCCTTTTTGCTTCATCAGGCGGCAGAACACTTCTATCACTGCGTTCTGCTGGTGCTAACGCTGTACAGTCCAAAGTCGCATCGTCTCAACTTCCTTCGCTCACTCGCTGAAGATATTGCGCCTACGTTAATCGAGGCATGGCCACGCGACGACAAAGACAGCCGGCGCCGCTTCGAGCTGCTCCGGCAGGCATATGTGAACGCGCGCTACTCCCCGCACTACAAGATCACCTCCGAAGAGCTGACCTGGCTCGGCGAGCGTGTCGCGGTGCTCCGCGACCTGGTCCGGGCGGTCTGCGAAGAGCGGCTTGCGCGCGACTGACGGCGCCCCCCTAATGGCGTGCTGCCTTCGCGCAAAGTTTGCGACGAACCCTTGTCCTCGAGACAGCCTTATGACTTCACGCGGGCGCTCTGATCAGCTCCTCGCACCACGCTTTTCGCCGCAACACCAGGACTATCAAAGTCCGCCCCCAGCGGCGTCTAGCCGGCGGCAACGCCGCAGCACAAGAAGGCTCACCGGCAGAGCGGGCGGAGCAGCGGCGTCGAACCGGGCTTCGAGCATCGGACGGCAATTGTCGACCGCGCCGAAACCGGGCGCGCCGCCCGCCCGCGTCGCCGGAGTGCCGCGGGGCCGTGATCTGGCGCCGCACTCTGCCCGGCGCGCAGCGCCGGCAGTCTGGGTCCTCAGCCCCGCTCTTTATCTAAGGCGGCGCTGGACGCGCCGAGGCACGGGGGGCCAGGGCATGCCCGCGGTAGTCGCTTCTCAACTGCCCTCGATAGCGACGCGAGGCCAGCCCATTTTCATAGCGATGACCGCCTCCGACGATGCCCGATGCAGTTGACCGTCCCACGCCCGATCGGCGTGACCTTCGTCCAATCGGTCGCCGGCGTTTCCGCCAATCCCTTCGCCCACACCGCATAGCGCTTGGCCATCTCGTCACCAAAGGCGCGGCGGTCGCGCGGCGTCTTCAGCAACTCGCAATTATTGTCTACGGTGGCGGCGACATCGGAGGATCGAGCGGATCACATGCGGACGGACGAAGCCGCCCTGCCCGCGCGCATCGGCATCCAGGCCGATCACCAGATCGAGCACCGCGTCAAACAGCCGCTTGGCATAGTCCGCCTCGCTCGCCTCGGGTCACGCTAAGGTGTCAGTCATGTGTTCGCTCCAATTCGTTGAACGCCATGCAAATGCTCTGGAGATGGATCACCCGGCAGCGCCGAGACATCGCGCACGTAGAACGTCCTTGGCGCCGCATTCGCCGTCATTGCCGCAGGCCGTGCGATGCGGCTCAGCTACGCGGACGATCGTCCTAGCAGCCCTCAGATGCCAGGCGCATCGCGACCGCGACCGACATGATCTGCTATTCGATGTCCCATCGCCCCGCCGAGGCCAATGCCCCCTGCCGGTCCGACCCTTGTCTAGACGGCGTGTGCGACCGCGAGCGCCCTACGGTCTGGGCCGTGGACGCCGGCTCGGTCACAGTGCCAGCGCGAGCTGGTCGGGATGCGGTTCCGGCGCGAAGCCGTCCTCGAGCCGTTCCAGCACTGTCTCGGCCAAGGCTTGCGCGGCGCGCTGGCGCAGGCGCGGATCGCGTACCGTGAGGCCAATCTGCGCCCAGGCGGGCGCCGCGAGGATGGCGGCTGTCAGCGCCGAGGATGATGCGACTCGTTCCATACGTCTTTTTAGAACGAAAAGTGAACGACAGGAAAGAGGGGCGTTGCTGCCTGAGGGCCGAGGAAGAAAAGCACCCCAAGCCCCGTCCCCAACTCGCGGCTCCCGAATGGCCCTGGCGACGATGTGGCGTGCACCCGTTGCGCGCCCGAGAGGGCGGCCGGCTCGGCCCTGCGGTTTTGCGGCGGGGAGGAGCGTCCCCGCCCCGCCGTTCACTCAATCGCGCAGATACTGGCGGACCTTGTCCGCCGACGAACCGACCGCGTCCACCGCCTGCTGCAGGCGTTCCCGGGTCACGCCGAGCGCCACGGTCCAGTAGCGCACTTCATGATCCTCGCCCATCGCGATCCGGTCGCGATCGGGCGATCCGACCTTCCTGCTATCGTCACCCATCACGCTTTCTCCATCGTTGCGATGAGAAAACGCCGGATACCCGCCGCGTTTCCTTAGAAGCGCTGGCGCGCAAGAGGAGACGATGCCCGTTGAGGAGCGAACACCGCGACAGGCGCGTTCGCGCGGCTTCGCCCGCCGGACCGCCGCGCACGGCAGCCCGCGTGCGAGCGCCGTCAAGAGACCAGGCGGAGATAGCCGCCATCGCGCAACGCCTCTCCTTGACGAACGAGGCGGCGGACCCGCGAGCGCAGAAAGTCGGCGCCGTCGCGCCAGTCCTCGACGGCGCTGTGCCCGAACAGCGCACGCGCGATGTCGCGGTGGCTGGCGCCCGCCTGCCGCGCATCGATCGTCCGCAGCAGCGCGATCCAGCGATCCGCGCGCGGATCGCGCGGAAACAGCTCCGCCGGCATCCGCCCGAGCCGCCACAGGCCGGCGAGTCGCCGCAGGGTGAGGAGCTTGGGCTCGAGGTCGTGCAGCCCCTCGATCGCATAGCGCAGGCGCACCGGACCGCTCAGTAGCGCACCGCTGCGCAGCGACAAATGGATCTGCCGGGCGCCCTCGCCTAGAACCAGCTGCTGGGCGGCACCCGGTACCGTCAGCAGCTGCACATCGATGGCGAGGCGCCGCAGGTCGAGACTGTCGCGGTCACCCGCGGGCGCAGCAAGAGCGTCCACCGTCACCACCCCGCGATCAACTTCCTCGCGCCACATCGGGCAGGCCGTGCCGGCGTCGTGCTCGGGATCCTCGCGGAAAGCTCAGCCCCCACCGCGCCGCACCTCCCGGCGGCGCCTCGACCGCGAGGAGGCGCAAACCGCGTGCCCGCCGGACAGGGGGCGCCTCGCCAACATCGGCGCGGTAGCGCGGATTGCGGCGCAGAAACTCCCAGGCAAAAGCCTGGCGAGGAAGCGTCAGCAACGGCCGATAATCGGCCGCGTCCCGCCAGTCCGGCCCGATCTTCGAAGGCACGCAATGCCTCGCTATCCGCCTCGCTAAGGGGCCAGCAGAGCATGGCCCAGGACCGTTGTCGCGGCACGCGCCGAGTCGCCGCGCGATCTCGGCGCCGCCCGCAAGGATCTGCGCGAGATTCGGCAAATTCCGGGTAGTGAACCGGCAAATTCCCTCGCGACGCAGGGTCCCGCCTGCCGCAGGCGTGGCAACAGACGGGCAAGGATGGCGATTCGCGCGATGCTGCCGGGTTGCGGCGGGGGATCGGCGCGGGCACGCTCGAGGGGTCGGGTGCCGTGAAACAGCGCCGGTCCGGGAGCCGGGGTAATGGCAGCGGACCGTCCGCAACTAGCGGGCCTTTGCACGAAGGTTCCAACACCCGACCCCCTCCCCGCGCTCGCCTGCCATTTGCCAAGCGCCGGCGGCTGGGACAGCATGGTCCTGCCGCCGACGCATCGGCGGCAGGGGCGTGGAAACCCCTGTGCAAGACCGGCGCGTCCCGCGCGCCTTCTGCGCGGAGACGCGTGCGCGAGCGTCGGCGAATAGCCGGCCGCCGCGCCTGCATGGGATTCCTTGAGCAGCAAAGCCGCCCCCGGACAGGGAGTGGAGCCATGGCGGGCGCGGATCCGCGAGCGGAGCAGGACAGGCAGGCGGACGCGGCGCGGCGTCGGTTGATCCTCGACGCGCTCTATCGACGCCACGCCGGCTGGCTCGGCCGGGCGCTCGCCTGGCGGCTGCGCGCAACGCCGCTCGAGGTCGACGATCTCGTCCAGGAAACCTATCTGCGCGCGGCGCGCTACTCGCCGGAGGAAGCGCAGCGCCACCCCCGCGCGCTGCTGCTGCGCATCGCGGTCAACCTGGCGCGCGACCAAATGCGGCGCAACAGCGTGCGCGGTGGGCTTGCCGACCCGATCGACACGCTGGACGAGGTCAGGCTCGGCCGTATCGAGCCCGAGCAGCATGCGGCGCTGGCGATGAAGCAGGCGATCCTCGCTTTGCCGCCGATTTACCGCGATGTCTTCGTACTGAGCCGCTTTACCGGTTTGACCTATGAGGAGATCGCGAGCCATGTTGGCGTCTCGGTGAAAACGGTCGAGTGGCGGATGGGCCGGGCGCTGGCGATGTGCGCGGCGACGCTGCGCGACTGAAGAGCGAAGCCTATGGGGACGGACGAGATGCGCGCGGACGAGCAGGCTGGCCAATGGCTGGCCCGGCTCAACACGCGCTCAGTCACCACCGAGGAGCTCGAGGAATTCTACGCCTGGCGCAGACTGCCGGGAAATGCCGAGCGCTATGCCCGCCTCGAAGCCATGTGGCGGCAATCGCGGGTGCTCGGCGACGATCCGGATTTGGCCGCCGCGGTCCACGACGCGCTCGAGCGGCCGCGGCTCGGCAGCCGGGGCTGGCGGCCGAGCCGCCCCGCCGTGGCTCGGTGCTTGCCGGCGCGGCGGCGGTTCCGGTCGCGGCGAGCGCCGGCTGGCTGCTGCTCGGCCGGGGCCGCTCCTACGAGACCGCTATCGGCGAGCAATTGCTGGTCCGCCTGGCCGACGGGTCGCGCATTCGCCTCAACACGGACAGCGCGCTCCGCGTGCACCAGGGCAATGGTAGCCGCCGCGTCACGCTCGATCGCGGCCAGGCCTTTTTCGAAGTCCGCCATGACCCCGAGCGACCGTTCGAAGTGCTGGCCCGCGACATGGTGGTCCGCACGCTGGGTACCCAGTTCGACGTCCGCCGCGCACTCGCGCAGATCGCGGTCGTGCTCGCCCAGGGCGCGGTGCTCGTCGCCGGCGGCCGCGATGGCCGCGATACACGGCTGACGCGCCCCGGCGAGCGCGCGACGCTGCTGGCGGACGGCACGATGCAGGCCGCCATGGTGGATCTCGAGGCCGCAACCTGCTGGACTTCGGGCCGGCTGATCTTCCGCAGCACGCCGCTTGCCCAGGCAATCGCCGAAGCCAATCGCTATAGCGAAGAGCGTATCCGCCTCGGCGATGCAAGCCTGGCGGATGCCAAGGTCGACGGCACGTTCGAGACCGGCGATATTGCCAGCTTCGTCGCTGCGGTGTCCGGATTGTTCTCGCTGCAAGCAAAGCGCACGAAAAACGCTATCCTTCTCACGCGCGGCTGAGCCACGCTTCTGGCGAAATAAATGGCGAGCCGCAATTAGGGTCGCGCCCGCACCAGCGCGTTACTTCATCGATCGCGGCTCGATTGCGCGATTTGGGTGAACGGCCGGCAACCCCGGCTCGCGGGGAGAAGGTCATGGGGGATAAAGACAAGATCGTCGGGGGCAAGCGATCGGTGCTGCTAGCGGGTCTCGCTGGCGCGGCGGTGATCGTCACCGCTGCGCCGGCCGAGGCGACACAACAGGTCCGCGCGTTCGACATCGCGGCAGGGCCGCTCGGCGACGCGCTCGCCGCTTATGCACGCATCACTCGCCGCCAGCTGCTCTATTCGAGCACGCTGGTCTCAGGGCGCCGGGCGGGCGCGCTCCATGGCAGGTTCTCGGACGATCAGGCGCTCCGGCGGCTGCTCGACGGCAGCGGGATCGAAGTGCGTCAGGCGGGCAAGGCATTCATCCTGGTGCGGCGCCCCACCCCGCAGCCGCAATCCGCGGCGGTGCGGCCCCGCGCCAAGCCGCGCGCGGCACGGTCGCAGCCCGCGCCGGCCGCAAGGCGGGCGGGCGCGGACGCCGCAGCGCAGGAAAGCGACGAGACCGTGGTCGTGACGGGCTCGAACATCCGCGGCATCTCGGAAGGCGCCTCCCAGGTGATCGTGGTCGACCGAAGCGAAATCGAGCGCGCCGGACATGGGACTGTCGGCGACGCGATCGCGGCGCTGCCGCAGAATTTCGGCGGCACCGGCACCGAAGACACCAGCCTCACCGCCGCGGACCAGACCACGCAGAATATCGGCCTCGGCACCAGCGCCAATTTGCGCGGGCTCGGTAGCGATGCCACGCTGATCCTGGTCAATGGCCGGCGCATGCCGGGCTCGGGCGGCCAGGCGGACTTCACCGACATCTCGCTGATCCCGCTCGCCGCGGTCGAGCGGGTCGAGGTCCTCACCGACGGCGCCTCCGCCCTGTACGGCTCCGACGCAGTCGGCGGCGTGATCAACATCATCTTGCGCAAGTCGCTGGAAGGCGGCGAGAGCCGCCTCCGGCTCGGCACCACCACGCGCGGCGGCGCCGGGGAGGTCCAGGCCGGTCAGGTGCTTGGGGTCCGCTGGGCGGGTGGGCACCTGCTTGCAGCGTACGAATATATGCATCGCAGCCGGCTGCGCGCGGACCAGCGGGCGTTCACCCGATCCGCCGACTTGCGTCCACTCGGCGGAAGCGACTGGCGCTCCTATTTCGCAACACCGGGCACCTTGCTGGCGATCAGCCCGGCGGGATCGCTGGTGCCGGCCTTCGCAATCGCGCCGACGAAGAATGGCGTCGGGCTGACGCCCTCCGACTTCACGCCGGGCCAGAATTATTCGAACTTCCGCGAGGGCACCGACGTGCTGCCGCGCCAGGATCGCCACAGCGTCTATCTCTCCGGCGCGCAGCAGCTGAGTGGCGAAGTCGAACTGTTTACCGAAGCGCGCTATGCGCGGCGCGACTTCGAGAGCTTCGGCCAGGCGACGACGACCTTGGCGCAGGTCACGCCCCGCAACCCCTATTTCTACAGCCCGACCGGTGCACCCTCCGCGCTCATCGGCTATTCGTTTCTCCGCGAAATCGGCCCGATCCGCCAGCCGGGCAGCGTCGACAGCTGGAGCGTCACCGCCGGGGCGACGCTGCGCCCACTGGCAGATTGGCGCGTCGAGGCCTATGCGACCCGCGCGCGCGAGTTCACCCGCACGGCCTATGCCAACATCGTCAACACCAGCCTGTTCGCGGAAGCGGTCGGCACCGTGCCCGACGACCCCGCCACGCCGTTCAATCCGGCGATCGACGGCTATTTCAATCCCTATGGCAACGGGTCTGCCAATAGCGCACGGATACTCGACTTCATCCGCCAGGGCTTCGCGCACAATCGCACGACTAGCCGGCTGACGACGATCAACATCAAGGCTGACGGAAAATTGTTCGCCTTGCCAGGCGGTAACGTGAAGGTCGCGGTGGGTGCCAACTTCCGACGCGAGGGGTTCGGCCGCAGCGGCGAGAATTACTTCTCGGGTACCCACCCCACGCCGCTCGGCGACACCGATATAGGCCGGTCGGTCGGTGCCGGCTTCGCCGAGCTTGCCCTCCCCTTGTTCGGAGAAGCCAATGCCCGTGCCGGAATGCGCCGGCTGCAGCTGTCCGCCGCGCTGCGTCACGAGCGATATAGCGACTTCGGCAGCACCACCAATCCCAAGCTCGGCCTGATCTGGGAGCCGGCCAAGGGACTGTTGGTTAAGGCGAGCTACGGCACCTCCTATCGCGCGCCGGTGCTGCGCGAGGTGCGCGACGCGGTGCAAGTCTCCTACGTCCAGCTGCGCGATGCGGCAGGCGTGCTCACGCCGGTCGTCACGCTGTTCGGCGGCAATCCGCGCCTGCGGCCGGAAACTGCGAAGACGCTCAGCTTCAATACCCGCTACGTGCCCGATTGGGCGCCGCGCTGGCGCGCCGAGGCGACCTGGTTCCAGACGGATTTCCGCAACCGGATCGAGCGCCCGGCCGCGGACAATCTCAGCGAGGCGCTGTCGGATGCGATCTATTCGCCCTATATCACGCGCGTCGACCCGGCGCACGACCCGGCCGACCGCGCGCGGCTGATCGCCCTGATCGACGATCCGGGCTCGCTGATCAAAGGCTATTTCCCGCCCGAATTCTACCGGGCGATCCTCGACGGACGACTGGTCAATTCCGCCCAATTGCGCGTGCGGGGGATCGATCTGCTCGTCGCAGGCGACCTCGCGCTGGGCGGCGGTGCCGCATCGCTCAGCCTCAATGTTTCGCACATGCTCGACTACCAGCGCCGGATTACGCCCAAGGCGGCGCTGGTCGAGCGCGTCGGCACCTTGTCCAATCCCCCGGCTTGGCGGCTGCGCGGCACGCTCGGATACGATCGCGGAGCATGGGGCGGCTCGGCGACGATCAATCATGTCGCCGGCTATCTCGACGATGTCAGCAATCCGACGCGCGCGGTCGGGAGCTGGACGACGCTCGACGCGCAGATCCGCTTCGCGCCGGCGACGATGCGCGATGCCGGTTGGAGCGTCGCGCTCAGCGCACAGAACCTGCTGGACGCGGATCCGCCCTTTGTCGATCAGTTGACCGGGTTTGGCTACGGCGCGGCGAGCGCCGACCCGCTGGGCCGTTTCGTCTCGCTGCAGATCGTCAAGCGATGGTGACCCCGGCCTAATCCCTCCAGCTTTCGGAACTTCTGCCATGCGTTTTCCATGGATTGCAGTCCTGTGCCTGCTGGCGGAGCCGGCGGCTGGGCACCCCTATACGATCGACGACCTCCTGCGGCTCGAGAGCTATGGCCAGGTGCTGACCGACCCGGTCGGACGCTGGGCGATCATCGAGCGTCGGGACCGGTACGACAGTGCCCCAAGCTACAGTTATGACTGGGCAGTCCGCCGCGCTTTGTCGAAGCTTCTCGTCGCAGACCTCGCCACCAGCGCGCGTGCCGCTCCATTGTTCGCGCAAGCGCGCGATGCCGGCTATTGGGCGGGCGGTTTCTCGCCTTCGGGCAAGCGGCTCGCCGTATTCCGCTTGCAGCGGGACCGGCTGCAGCTTGGCGTCGTCGAGATGGCGACGCGCACCGTGCACTGGCTGGCCCTGGTGCCGGATATGCCCGCAGCGCAGCCGGGCCCGGTCTGGATCGATGACGATCATTTGCTCGCAGTGTCGCTCGACGATCGCGGCCTACCCGGCCTGCTCCAGACGCCGACCAATGCGCAGCGTGCAGCGCGCCGCGGCTGGGCGCTGGCGGAGCGCGGCCGCGAGCCCTCGTCGAGCATACTCGGCAGCGGGCGCTTTCTCGACTTGGGTACCCGCTATCGCGGCCGACATATCGTCGAGGTCAATCTGATCGACGGGGCGACCAAAGACCGGTTCGCCGGCGATGTGCTCGACCTGGCGCTATCAGGCGACCGGCGGCACCTCGCGATCCTAAGCAAGGGGCCGGCCGTCCAGCCCGACCCCAAGGCAGCGGTCGATCCGGCGTTCGAGCCGCGGCGGCAACGCCTCACGCTGCTCGAACTGGCTAGCGGCGCGCGCCGAGACCCGTGCGGATGCGACGTGCTGCCAAGCCTGCTGCATTGGTCCCCGAGCGGCGCACAGTTGCTGTTCTACGGCCGTCAGGACGGCGCGCCCTGGTCGACCGGGCGGCTCTATCGCCTGGACGTGCGCCGCGGCGTCACGACCGGGCTGCCCGCCGGCATCGTGCCAGTCACCCAGATCGCCGGCGGCAGCGCGCGCTTGGTGCGCGCCGCCTGGATGGGCCAGCGCGCGATCGTGTATGCCGAACGCACGTCCGACAAGCGGCGCGATTGGTATCTCCTCGATGCCCATGGCGCCGCACGTGCCTTGACGGCCGTCTTCGCGAGCACCCCGCCTGAACTGGCGTCGGCCCGGGCGCCGGGCCTGTTCATCGGGGATGTCGACGGACTCTGGCAAGTGGACCTTGGCGGTCGACGCGCACGCGTCGCTCCGGCACCAGTGTCGCAGGTGCGGCCGGTGCTGCTCGACGGGCACGCTCTAGGGACGCGCGGCTGGATAAATGCGACGCCCGCGCGCGTATTCGCGGTGCTCGATAGCGGCACCGGTCGTCGCGCCGTGATCGAAGATCCTAGCGGTCATTTTCGCGCCTGGCCGATCCTGCCGCGCGATGCGATCCTTGCCGCGGCGCAGGCCGGGGCGATCGTCTACCGCGAAAATGCGCGCGGAATCGGCACGCTGGTGTATGTCGGCAGCGGCGGTGAGGTCGAACTCGACCGCGTCAACGGGCATCTCGCCGCGGTCGACCTGCCCGAACGCGTGCTTCTGCACAGCCGTGCCCCTGACGGCAGCTTACTCAACCACTGGCTGCTGCTACCGCCGGCCCGAGCCGGTGCGCGAGCACCGCAATTGGTCGTGGTGCCCTATCCCGGCTACCCCTATGGCGCTGCGCCGCCGGCAGATTCCAGCCCGGCGACGCCGACGACGATGACTCATCCGCTGCTGCTCGTGGGCCAAGGCTATGCCGTGCTGCAACCCAGCCTTCCATTGCCGGACGGTCCCGGCGAGCCACTGGCCGCGATCGAGAGCGTGCTCGCCGCCGCGGTCGCCGCGGCGCAGGCGAGCGGCCGCGTCGCCCCTACCCGGCCGTTTCTGCTCGGCCATAGCTATGGCGGCTACACCGTGCTTGGGATGGCGGCGGTCAGCCGCCGCTTCGGCAAGGTGGTCGCGGCGGATGGCGCCTATGATCTGGCAGCTGCGTACGGCGCGATGGATCCGCGGATTGATTATGCCGAGAATGGCGTGTCGCTGACCATCCCGATCGGCTGGGCCGAAAGCGGCCAGGGCCGAATGGGTGCCCCACCCTGGGCGGATGCGGCCCGCTATCAGCGCAACAGCGCCTTCTACGGTGTCGCGGACATCGACGTACCGGTGCTGCTCGTCCATTCCGATCTGGACTATCTGCCGCAGGCACAGGCCGAACGCATGTTTCTGGCGCTCTTCCGGCTTGGCAAGGACGCGATGCTGTTGCGGTATCGCGGCGAGAGCCACAGCCTGACCAGTCCCGCAAACCTGCGCGACTATTGGACCCGCGTCTTTGCTTTCCTTGCCGACGATTCGCCCAGGACACCGTCGTTCCCCCAATAGCGCGCCCAGGCCTCGAAGCTTGCATAGACGACGATCAGGCGCGAGCTGTCGCTCCAGATCAAATTCTCCTCGCGCAGCGCCGCGTCGATGCCAGCACCGTCGAGCAGTCCCTCGGCGACGAGTACGCCCTGCAAGAGGAAGTCACGCAGCCACAGACGGTTCTCCGCGACGGCCCGCCGGTAATAATTGGTCGCATCACCCTTGTCGCGCCGCGCCTGAACAACCGGCGGCAACCAATCGCGGAAGACCTCACGGGCCAATGCGCGATCGCCGGGGCCTGCCGCAAGTTGGTAGGTCGGGATAGCCAGGCAGGCCTCGACGACCGGCTGGGCCAACAGCGGATGAACCAGGGCAGCGACACGACTGCGCCAGGTTGGACTGTTGAAGTGCTGGCAATTGGCGATGGCTTCGAACTGGATCCGCCGTGCCGGTGCCAGATGTTGGTCCCCCGCCAACCAAGGGTGTCGCCGTGCCCTTGGTGCGTCGGCAAGCGCCGCTTTGCCGAGGTGCTGCCCGGGCAAACCAGCCAGCACGGGGTGGCGGCGCCAGAGCAGGTCGCGCAGCATCAGGCCCTCGACGTGCCAGAGCGAGCGATGCGCGCGCCGCGCCGCGTCATAGGCGATCTGCGAGAAATGTGCGCGCCATCCGACGGCGCGCGCATAGTCGACTGCGACGAGCGCGGTTGGCAGATTTGCGAAGACAGCGTCGCCGCCCTGGCCGGTGAAGATCGCTGTCGAATCGAACGCGGTGGCGACGCCGATGCTCGCGCGTTCGAGGACCGGGTCGAGCCCGTACAGAATCGGCTCGACCGGCTGTTCGCCGGAAAAGATTTCCTCAAACCGCAATTCGTCGGCCTTGGCCGTCACTTCGACCAACCTGGCTTGCCATCGATCGGCGACGGCCCGCGCCTCAGGGCGTTCGTCTCCTCCGGCATGCGCAACCGCGAAGTTGACGCAGCTGACATCGACTGGGACGGCCGCGCTCGCCAATGCGCCAAGCACGATCGCGGAATCGAGGCCGCCCGACAATTCGAGGGTCACGCTGTCGTGCGATGCCGCGAGGGCGCGGACGCAACCGGTAACTGCGCGGCGCAGCCCCTCCGCGCGCGGCGCGCGCGCGGCGTGCGGCGCCGCCAGCGTCGGCTGATCGGGCCAGAGCTGCCGGATCGCGCCAACCGAAATCCCGTCGCACCGACAGGCGCTGCCGGCGGCGACCTGATGAAGGCCAGTCAACAATGCGCAGTGCGTCGGCAAAAGCGGATCGGCCAATGCCGCTGACAGCAGCGCTCGGTCGATGCGAAGGGTGATACCAGCCGCCTTGCGCAGCCAATCCGGAAGAGCGGGCGCAATTAGCTGGAGACCCTCCGCCTGCGCCACGAACGCTGGAAGGCCACCGCCCGGATCGCGTAGCAGCGTCACGCCAGCAACGCCTGCAACGCGCCGGATTGCGATGTAGGACCCCCAGACCGCGCGAAATAGGGCCGCATCGTCAAGCAACGCCAGGCGATCGGGATCCGCCGGCGTTGCCGGAGAACTCTCGAGAAGCGCGCGATCGAACGCAGCCCCGATGATCACCAGATTTCCTGTCGCGTCGATCGACGCCCGGACCGCGCGGGCGTTCGTTTGCGAGAATATTGCCAGTCCCGGCTTTGCAAGTTGCAGGCGCAACTGCGGGGCATGTTCGGCGAGCGCACACTTGAGCGTCGCGATTGCCGACGGATCCGGGGTCTGCGGGGGCCAGACCGCGGCAATATAGCCTGGGACGGGAGGAGGTTCAGACGGCGACAATGGGCGTGAACCATCGAACATGCTCGAGGCTGTCGTTCAAGACGACACCCTCATGTTCCACCCAGCAATGGGCCTCGAACGGATAGGTTCTGACCCCGAATACCCAACGCGTGCGGACGCCGCAGTGAAGCAGCAAGTCGATGAGGAACATCGAGCTCGGCAAGCAGTCGCCGAGACCCGGAAACAGCGGTTGCGCGGCGCGCGCCGCCCGCGCGATCCGGTAAACGTCTTCCACTTCCCGGGCCTTCGTCGCGCGCCCCTTGCGCCGGGCGACCGACGCCAACCAGCGGCATGGCCGGGTAACCCCCAGGCGGAGCGTGTAAGCTGCCGCAAGGCAGAGGCGAGCGGCCAGAAGTGGCGTCCATCGACGGCGCCCGCCAGGCAATGCGTCGAGATCGGTGATGGCCTGAATGGCCGGCGGATCGTAGCGCGCCGGGGCATCGATCGTCCCGAACAATCCCGCCGCTTCGAGCGCATCGATCATCTCACCGCTCGGCCTGAAGCGATTATTGCCGGTCAGTGCGGTTTTCAGGCCCATGGCGAGGTCGCGCGGTACGCAGAAATATGCGTCGGCGCGGGAATCGAGCAGCACGAGGTCGCCTTCGATGTCGGCCAGATAGACGCCGGGGAGCATTCCGTATTGCATGAGAGCATTGAAAGAGAGGCGGCGGTCAAGCCGCCTCTCGATCGCCTTACGGCCGCGGGATGCCGAGGAACAGCTCGCCGGGCTCGTTAGGCTGCACCAGGACGATCGCCTTGGTGAGCGTGCTGACCCGTCCGACGCGGACCAGCCGTGAGTTTGGCTTGTTCATGTTGACCTCCAGGGTTGCTTAGCCGCACCGTGCGGCCTTCTCCTGCAGACGCCCTGCGGCCTCTATTCTCAAACTATATGACGGCTATTTCTTCCACGGGATGCGGCGGCGAGGGCAAACGCGACCGGCTCGGCGCGACTGCGACGCCGATCGAAGTCGGCCCGCACGACATCGCTCAATTCCCTCCAGGCGTGCCGGGCGAGCAGGTCGAGCGATTTTTGGACGAAGTCTGATCCGCCCAGCAGCGCGAGCTCCGTCTGCCGTGCTGGCGTCAGGACCTCGACATAGACGTGACCGGCCATGACCATGCGCGTGCTGGAGGACAGGGAGACGAGAGCGCGGTGCACTTCGCCAGTTTCGTCGTTGGGCGTCGCTAACGCGCCTGGTTCGAGCCTGACACGAACCGGCGCTGGCCGATTCAACTGCGGTTCGGCCGCATCCTTCAGCGCTGCGAGCACATGCATTTCGCAAAGGTCGTACAGCTCGATGAGATCGAACCAGGAGGGCAAAGGCACGAAATAACCGTGCCGTCGACGGTCATCGACCAGCCGTTCGCCGGAAAGCCTCGCCAGCGCTTCACGCACTGGGGTCGGACTGATGCCTAAAGTGGCCGCGACTTCGGTTACGATGATCTGGTCGCCGGGCAATCGCCCGCCGGCAGCCAAGTCCCGCCTGAGGGCTCGGTAGGCACGCATGAAAGGATCGCGTCGCTCAGGTACAGCCAAATTGGATGATTCGCTCACTCGCTAAGCATCCGGGCAATTGCCTGGACGTCCAGTGATAGCCGCCTCAATCCTAATGACTTGAATCCGTTTTGGACCCGAAAGGCGAATTTCGGCGGCTATAGCGCATTTGCCAGGTTGGTTCTGGCAAGATGTTGCGGCAATCGCGTGCAAGAGCGTAGGATTGCCGGCAGAAAGTGGTTGGTAGCGATATCCATTTGCGCGACGCTAGCTAAGGATGAAGCTGGTTGGGCAGAGGCATCGTCCATCGTCGTGAGCGAGGAGAGAATGAAGAGCAAGGAGGAGCGCGCGGATATTGTCTTGCTTTCGGCTGCTCTCAAGGCGGTACGCAAGGAGCGACGAATGCGCGCGAGCGAAGTCGCAAGAGCAATGCAGATGCCGCTGCGCTCTTATGAGCATTTCGAAGCGGGGCGCGGACGTTTTACCTTCGATCGCTTGGTCCGCTTCGCCGAAGTCACCAACAGCGACCCTCTCGGCATCGTCGCGGTACTCGCGCTCAAATCGCCAGAGTTCGCGCTGCGCTGCGCGGACAACAAATTGATGACGATATTGATGATCGCGATCAGTGAGTTGAACGAGGATCTAGGCGACGACATCGTCTTCTTGGAACCCGGGATCCTGATCGGGGCCTTCACGCGCGTCGCAAAGGACCTGACTGCACACATTGCAAAGCGCGACCTTTTCGCCGAGACTTGGCTGGAAGAGCGCAGGGAAAAGGTTCAGGGCGCTCGCCCTCTCGCGACGCGCCGACTGCGACGCACGGCGGACTGAGTAACGCGCGCGATAATCGATAGGCGTCGGGACCGCCGGCTGACCTTCGTGCCCGGAAGATTGCTATTGTCTACTCCCTGAGAGGGAAGCGCGAAGAGCCTGTACGGCCAAGATCAATGCCACTGCACCAAGACACTCGTCAGGCCTCTCCAAAACATTAGTCAGGTATCTCCGCCAAATTCCTATCGGCGGAAGCGCCTCAGTTGCCCGCTCAATTCGCGGTCAGGGCCCTGAGCCACAAGCTTGACGGGCTCTGACGCCGCGTTTGCCTGGCTTCAAAATGGTGATTCAGCTTGCGCAACACATCGGCACTTTGACGCTGGGCATTGGCAGGCATCGTCGACTCCCCCTTGCGGGCCAATTGAACAGTATCGCTGTTCGCCGCCTTGCGGCTTTGACGTGCGCAAAGCACTCTCGGATTTGGCCGATCAGGGAAATTACGGGAGCCGACCGCTCGCGCCCCCAGGCTAACTCGGCTGCCTTTCGCGCAGCCGGTCCCGTCCCTTACGCGTGATCGAGGCCTGATAGATCCGCGGACCTCCGTTATCGATCACTAGCGCCTCGTAGCCGAGCATTCCGCTGTCGCTGAGCTCCTCAATGGTGTCGAGGAATGCCAAGGCACCCACGCGTCCGCTCAAGCCCAACGCGCCAGGGGACAGGTTTGTGGTGTTCGGCCAAGCGTCCGACAGTAGCCGCAACAGGTGATCCCCTGTCGCGGTGCTTTGCTTCGTCAACGACATCGTCATGCCCGCTCGCTGCGCCCAATCTTAAATATCATTCAAATCGAATGCGGCAACGCGCGCTGCAGGAACGATGATCCTCGGCGGCGCAAACCGGCTGTGGACAAACTGGGCGTTCGGTTCCCACCGTCGGGACGTCTCACCGGAAGCCGGTGGCTTTGACGTGCGCGCCTGCAACAAAGCATGGGGACGGCGAAGATTGCGCTTTTAAACCGCGCTGGTTGCCAAAGGCGACTCCGCGGAATTTCTTCGGGCAAGATTCAAGCTGGAAACATGGAGTTCGACGCCATTGACGGCGCGGTCGCCAAGCGCGGCGCCTTGCCTCGCGCCGGCTATCTGCGTCGCGGCGGTTGCATGGCAATACCCATGTTTGCGGCACCCCGTGCAGGCGGGCCAATATCTGTCCGGTGCGCACCCGACCACGGACCCATTTTAGAACTCGGGACTCAGAGCTCGAAGTTCGGGGCTCGAGGCTCCCGCGGCAAGCGGGCAACGATCTGGCCTGGCGGATAACCCGCTTACGCATGTTTGCCGGGGGCGCTGCCTACACATTCTTAAACAGGAGATGGTCAAATCATCTTGTGCTGCCGGAGTATCAAATATGCCACGCCTTGCAGAAGTCACGGGACCAGCGTTGACCTCTCACCCTAGCGCCCGCGCGGAGCGGTTTGAGCAATGCCCGAGATGCCGACAATGGTTTGATGCTCGCGACCTGATTGAGGTGCTCGAGCACGATCTCGATCGCTCCGTCCAAAACCGGATGCATTGACACACAACCAGCAACGCCGTGACCACGATGAAGGCGCGAGAGAATCCTCACATCGCGCTGATCCCAACCTATGGGTAAGCCTTTTGCGGGTACGTGCCTCGCGTACAGGAGGTGTTGTTGCGACTTTCGATATCGAGCCGCGTTTCGATCGCGTATAGCGCGGTGCTTGCCTTGTCGCTGCTGCTCCTGGGTGTCGGCCTGGTCGTCGGCAATGGCGTGCGCAGCGCCAACCTTGGCGTCGAAATGCTAAGCGAAACCCTTCAGAGGCTCGGCGATCAAGATAGGGCACAGGAAAGACTTCGGCTCGCAATCGGCGAGTCGACGCGCGCCGCTGAGGCGAGGAAAGTTGTGCCGCGCCTGCGCTGGCAGTCGCTATCAAGCCAAGTGCAGGAGTTCGAGCGCATGTCCGCCGCGGTGGTCGCGCCGCCTTCGGCTCCGCCTTACCTGCGCGCCGCCATTCAGCGAACCAAGATCGCTGCCATGAATTTCGCTCCTGCTTGTCGACGCTTGATACTTGTAGCCCGCACTGATCCGAATACGATCAAGGCGGCGATGCCGCGCTTCATCGACACGCTCAAGCAACTCGAGCGCGCGCACATGGAAGCCCGTGATTTGGTGGCACGGCAAATCGGGGCGGCGGCCAAAGCTAACGCTATCGAGAGCGGACGGAACATCAACGGCGTCCTTGTCGCCGGATTTGCCATAGTGATGATCGTTTTTTGGATGACCACTTGGCTTCGTACCCGACTATTGTCCCCGATATCTGTCATTGCCACGCGCCTTCGCGAGTTCAACGAGGACCGGCCTGAAGGTTCCATCCCCGGATTAGCGCGCGACGACGAGCTGGGCGACCTCGCCCGCGGACTCGCGGAATATCGTGCGGCGGTCGAAGAGCGCCGGGTCGCAGAAGGACGTGCCGCATTCCTGGCCCACCATGATGCCCTTACGGGTTTGGCCAATCGTCTGCTGTTCGAGAACCGACTGGAGCATGAAATCGCCCGTGCGCGAAGGACAGGCGACGGTGTTGCGGTGCTTGCGATCGACGTTGATAATTTCAAGGCGATCAACGATCGGCACGGGCATGCTGGAGGTGACCGCGCGCTCCAGCGGATGGCGCAGCTCCTGTCGCGTTGCGCGCGAAAGGCAGATTTGGTCGCTCGTCTGGGCGGAGACGAGTTTGCGATTATCCAGTCCGGCTCAGCGCAACCCGAAGCTGCGGAAGCACTGGTCTCCAGGCTATTCAAGGCAAGCGCCGCGACCGCGAACGAGGATATCGCGATCCGCATGAGCGTTGGCGTGGCAGTCTCCGCGCCGGAATGGGCTAGCGACGACCTGTATGACCTGGCGGATCTCGCTTTGTATCGGGCAAAATCCGCCGGCCGCAATACCGCCCGTTTCTTCGACGCCGGCCTGCAGGAACAAGAACGATTGCGGCTGCGGCTCGCGCGCGACCTCGAACAGGCTCTGACGGCCGACCAGATGCACTTGGTGTTCCAACCCATCGCCGATGCGGCGTCACTGCGAATCCGCGGCTACGAGGCGCTGCTGCGCTGGCGGCATCCCGCTCTGGGAGACGTGCCCCCTGAGCGCTTCATTCCTATAGCGGAGTCATCCGGCCTCATCGACACGATCGGACAATGGGTAATCGAAAAGGCAATGGCGGCAGCGGCTACCTGGGCTCCCGAGCTCTCGCTCTCGCTCAACCTTTCCCCGATCCAATTTCGCCGTCCCGGTCTTGCGAGCCAGCTCGTAGCGATCGCTGGACGACACGGCGTCAGCGTCGACCGGCTCGAGTTCGAAGTAACCGAGAGCGCGACACTCCTCGGTTACCAACGCGAGGAGGTGCTCTCGACCTTGCAGGCGCTTCATGCTGCAGGTGCCTGCGTTGTAATGGACGATTTCGGCACCGGCCACTCCTCGCTCAGCAACCTGAAGGATTTTAACTTCGACAAGCTCAAGATCGACCGAAGCTTCGTCGCGGCAATGAACCATCACAGGCCCTCTGCCTCGATCGTGCGTGCGACCATCGGGCTGGGGAAAAGTCTCGGGCTGACGATCGTTGCGGAGGGTGTCGAGGATGAGGGCCAGCTCGCCCAGCTACGGCATTGGGGTTGCGACCAGGTGCAGGGCTATCTGATCGGACGGCCGACCAGGCAGGTCGCGCCGTCTGGCGTCCCGTCCACCGTCCTGGGGTCTGCACCGTCCTGATGCTGCGGGACGCGCGCGCCGTCCCAAGCGATGCCACAGCGTCAACAGCAAATCTTGTCCTGACGACCAGCTTCTTCTCGTCCGGACGGGCCGCAGGAGTCGGCCAGTCAAGGCGCCCCGAGTCTCCGGACGCGACGGTTTGACCGACATTTGCTGCTGGCTGGCGGATTGGACACGTGGTAGTTTTGGCGTGCCATCGAACGGGAGCACTCGCTTGCGGTTTAGGGCGGCATCTATCGTTCGCGGAGGACCATGATTCGTACTCATTTTGGGGTTGTTGCCTCAATCTGCCTGGCAGCAGCGTTGAGCGGCTGTGGCGAAACGTCGGGCGGAAAAGCATCCCCAACGCCGGTCCCGAGCCCGTCGCCGTCACCGACCCCCACCCCCACCCCAACGGGCGACATTCCCCGCAACGCCAAGATCGCCTTTATCGGATCTTCGGTGGTAAACGGCGTCGGCGCCAGCTCTACCGCCGCGAGTTGGACGACCAGGATCGCGCAGTATCTCGATACTCGCTTTCTCATGGTGGAGAGCCGCACCTTCGCGGCGAATCGAACGGGCGCGGAATTTGGCGCCTACCGGATCGATTCGGACCTGGATCGCGCGGCGTTCGTCCCGGACATTGCTTTTGTCTCATTCACCAATGACGATACCGACCCCCTGGTCGTGAAGACGTTCCAGGATGCGATTATCTACAAGCTGCGGCAACGGAACCCCAACGTGGTCGTGGTGCTGGTCGCCGTCGCGCGGGACGCCGATGAGGCGGAGCGTCGGGCGAACATCGTCCCGGCGCGCGTCGCAGCGACCAGCCAGTTGGCGGCGGCTGAGGGTGCCGGGGTCTTGTTCATCGATGCGGGCGCAGCGCTCTGGGAGGAAGTGATATCCGGTCGGCAGACGTTGAACAGCCTCTTGCAAAGCGGCTTTCCGACCGACGCTGGTTATAAGCTATATGCCGATGCGATCGCAGCCGACCTCGGCCCCCGCCTGGTAGGGCTGAGCGGCGCTGGTAGTTCGTCATCGGCCTACATTCTCGATTCTAAGCTCCAAAATGCGCGGCTCGTCGACGGCACCAGCGTGACGGGGGGCAACTGCGCGGCGTATTCCGAAAACAGCGAGCAATATCTCTCGCATGGAATGGTGTGCACCGCCGGCCAATCCTTCACGCTGAACTTCACGGGAACGACTCTCGGCATCACGCGGGGGACGATTGGCAATGGCGGCAATCTCGATTGCACCGTCGATGGCGGAACACCGCAAACGATCTCGTTCTACGAGGCCGGTCTGAACCTCGCGGCACTGCGCCCCTTGCGCGTCTATGAGGGGCTGGCCAACACCTCCCACCAGCTGAGTTGCGCCGTGAGCAGTACCTCGCCTTCTGGATCGGGCGGAAGCCGGGTCATCATCGGAAGCTTCATGCTCAGCTCGGGACGCGTGCTGACCAACTGACCACCTGCTACGGCGCCGCGCTTGAGCGCAGCTGCCGTCCCTTATTTCCCAGCCTGACTGATCGCATGTGACGGCCTGATCGCTATCGCAGATGCGCGCCTGCGTCTGGGCATGGTTCGCGACCGATTGTCCCGTCATCAGCGCGCGTCCCTGTCTGCCAGGGGCGACGATGGCGTCTGGGGCGCCCCCATCGCTTGCCGTGGCAAGAATGCACCTGCTCGACTGAAGGACTGATGGCCTGCCGGCAACCCCGGGCTTTGGACCCAAGCGAATGCGGGGCGTCCCCTTTTGGTCCGAAAAAGTATGAAGAAAATCTTGTAAAATTTGTTTAAGATCTAATGAACCACGTGACCAGCTGGGCGTTGGCAAGGGTCTGAAGATCCGCTCGGCTCGGTTGCCGGGGTGGGAGTTGCACCGATGTCCGGGGGGTTGATTTGACCGAGAAGTTCGCATTCCGCGCTTGCGCGGGTTTCCGCTCGCTTGCCCTTGCCGGCACGTCGTTTGCCGCACTCGTCTCACTTGGCGGCGGCGAAGCCGCAGCCCAGGCGTTGCAACCGGGCTATTCCCCTGCGGCGAACAATGGCGGTGGGTCGAATCCTGGACGCGCGGACATCATCACCGACAGCGGCACTACCGGCACGATCAGCGGCGATTACAAGCTACGTGGCACCAGCGCCCGTCGCTTCCGGTTCGAAAGCCTTACCGTCGCCGAACGGCAAGCCCGCGGAGAGGTGCTCGCGGGGTATGATCAGGTCGATGGCAAGGTGAACGTGGCGCTCGGCGCCGATCAAAAGCGGACCACGGTCGTCTATCCTGACCAGATAAAGGGTACCACCGTAGCGACGACCGTTTATAGCAACGACTTGCTGAAAGCGGTCAACGCCACCAGCCGCGACACCGCAGCCTATTACGACACCGGCGCTCCAGTGTATGGCGACCTTCGGCTCGCCGATATCAACGCTTCCAAAATTACAATCGCTACCGGCAACAAGGCCAAGAGTGTCTACGATACCGTCAACCTCGCGATCGTAACCGCGGATAGTGGCTCGACGCTCTATAACGTCACTGCCGCCAGCAACATCGTCTACGATTCGGTCACGGCAACGATGAGTGGCATCGATCAGGACGGCCTGCGCCAACGCGCGACCCAAGACTATGATGTCAAGGTCACGAGCTTCTCGGGCGTGGCATTCAATGGCAACGACAAAGTTACGGACTTAGAGAGTCTCAAGCGCTATAACACCAGCATCATCGCCCAGCTTCAGGCCGGCACGATCACGCCTAGCCAATATGAGAGTCTCATCCAGGCCGCGGCACAAACCACCACGCGCACCGTCACTGTGCGGAATGACCCGCTCGACCGATATCACGCGCCGCCGACCACAAGCGAGCGACTGTTCATCAAGCTCGACGGATCGACGCTCGTCACAACCGCGGACTCGCGGCTGGTCGGCATGGCGCAAGCCGACAAAAATACCGACGGCGGCAATACCCTCGTGCTTGCGCAAAATGGCTCGGCGATCACGAATAACGGCGTCATCGCACAGGCGGGCGCCGCGCCTGGCATCCGGCTCGATGGCGCCGGGACAAGCTTGACCAATAGCACCTCCGGCGTGGTCGGGATCGGCTACGAGGTATTGGATCGTTCGAGCGGCGTGGCCGTGCCTACGGGGAACGATAGCCGGGCCTATACTACGAACAATGTCGCAATACTGGCGAGCAACGGCGCCACGGTGCTCAATGAAGGCATCATCAACGTTGCCAATCGGGACATCGCCAGCCTTCCGAACAACCCGGAATACGGCAAGGCCAATGTCGGCATCGCCGTCGGCTCTGGCGCTTCGGTTGCGAACCGGGGAACCATTCTGATCGGCGGCGGCGACAGCGTTTCCGCCAATCAGCTGGGCTCGTTCGGCGGGGCTGTGGGAATCGTCGCATCGTCCGGCGGCAGCGCCCTCAATGCGGCCGGCGGCACGATCCGCGTCGGCACCACCTTTGCCGAGAACGCGACGGATCTCGCCGGCGTGCGAGACGTGGTTTCGGTCAATCCCGCGTCCGGCATGACTTCGATCAACGGTGGCGGCAGCCTGGTCAACGCCGGTACGATCCGCCTGGGCTCTCTCGTGCAGAACGGCGCAGGCATGACGATCGCCGGAGACGGCGGCACAGCGGTCAATGGCGGAGCGATCATCATCGATCCGTCGGCGGCAACCTCTCCGACCAAGCGCAACACCGCGATCTCGGTGCTCGGAAGCAGCGTGGCGGGCGCGACCAACGCGCTGAATGCCGCCACCGGCGTGATCACCATCGGCGGCGTCAATGGCGTCGGCTTGCTGGTGGAGAATGGCGTGGTCGGCGGCTCGGCGCGCGCGGTCAACGATGGAACGATCATCGTCGACGGCGGGATCTCGAGCGACCGCCTGCGAAATTATGGCATTTACGTCGCGAATGCGAGTTCCTCGGCCGTGCAGAACGGTTCGATCCAGCTGACCGGCGAGGGCGCGATTGGCGTGCACGCCCGCAACGGCGGCGTGGTCGACATCACCAGCGGAGGGACGGTCGATTTCCGGGGCGTTCGGCAGATCGGCTATTACGCGCTTGGGGCCGGCTCGTCGATCGGCGGGATTTCCACCACGACGGTGGTCGATACGCGCGGCTCGACCGGGCTGCGAGTTGAGGGCGGTGCAGTGTCGCGGAGCTCCGGACAAAGCTTCCTGGTGTCCGGCCAGGATGCAATCGGCATCGTCGGAACCGGCGCCTCTGTCGGTACCACCGTCGATGCGTCGGGAGTGCGAATCGAGGTTTCCGGATCGGGTGCGACGGGTCTGCTGATCGAGGGCGGTGCTACCGGCGTGATCAGCGGAGCGAGCGACATACGGCTCACCGGGGCGTCCACCACTGCGGCAGTCGTCGACGGTCAAGCGCATGATATCGATGGGGTAGCGGTTGGTGGCCCGGTCGCTGGAACGCTGCTGACGGCGAACGCCAATTTGACGTCCAGTTTCAACAATGTGAGCGGCTACATTGCCCGCAACGGCGCGGCCTTGGTCAATAGCGGATCGATCGGGCTCACCGGCGCCGGCAGCACCGGCATCCGCGCCTCCACGGGCGCGACGGTTACGAACAGCGGTTCGGTCAGCGTCGACGGTGCTGGAAGCGTGGGGCTCAACCTCACCGGCGCGGGAACGACCGCAGTGCATAGCGGAACGATTGGCGGTCGCGGCGTCGGCATTCGAATTGCCGAGGGTGCCGCCTTCACCAATAACGGGACGGTCGCAATGACATCCGGCACGGGCATATTGCTCGACGGTGCGACCTCGGTCCTCGCCGGAACGGGCGCCAGCGCTGTGCGCGTCGATGACGGCACGGCCGCACTGCGGTTGACCAATGCTGCCTCGGCGACGACGGCGGGTAGCTTCACGGGGGGCGGGACTGCGCACGCAGTGCTGATCGACAACGGCGCAGGCGCGCTCACGCTCGGCGCCGGGTCGGTCACCAGCACGGGCACCGGCAACGGAATCGAAAACCGGAATAGTGCGAACGCGTTGCGCCTCGACGGTACGGCAGTGACGGCAAACGGCAGTGGATCGGCGATCCGGACCGCAGTGGCGCTAGTCAGCGGCTCGACGGCAACGGTGACCGCGGCGGGCACCAATAGCATCGGCTTCGATTACCGAGAGCTGGACGGCGGGCCTGCGAGCGGCGACCTGGTGCTCGATGCCGGCATGGCGATCACCGGTTCGGGCGCGGGGGCGATCGGAGCTCGTCTCAACACCACTGGCGCGGTGCGCGTGACGGGGCAGATCTCGGTCACGAACGCGCAAGGTGGGGCCGCAATCGTCACAGGACCGGTGCGGTCGCTGGACAATAGCGGCACGCTTCGCTCGATCAGCGTTGTTGCCCCGGTCGTCGACCTGTCGGGCGGCGCCGCGGCGTTTAGTAATAGCGGTACGATCACGGCAGCCACGTCCTCGGCGACGGCGATCCGCGGGGGCGATAATGGCCAGGCGGTGACCCAGTCGGCCGGCACCATCACCGGCGCGATACGACTGGGCAACGGTTCGGACACGTTTCTGATGACCGGTGGCACGCTCGATGGCGCTTTCTCGGCAGGCGCTGGAAATGACAATGCGACGTTCCGCGGCATCACGGACGCTAACATCGCCGGTCTCACCGACATTGGCGGAAACGGCGTTGCGGGCGGCGCCGACACCCTCACCTTCGATGCCAGCCGCACGACCGGAACCCGCAGGATCACTGGCTGGAACGCAGTCAACCTGACCAACGGCTCGACCCTGACCTCGGACGGCGACCTACTTCTGGTCGGCGGAGGGGCGGCGCGGATCGACTCGGGCTCTACCTACTTCGCCGGAAACGGCACGCGCGCGGTGTTGGGCGCTGCCACGGGCGGCACGGCAACGATCACCAACGCCGGTATCATCGACCTGACCAATGGTGGCTCGGGCGCTACCGATACCCTCACCATCCGAGGCAATTATGTGGGCCAGAACGGAGTTCTGCGGTTGCAGACGGTGCTGGGCAGCGACGGCTCCGCGTCCGATCGGCTGATCATCGATGGCGGCAGCGTAAGCGGAACGACGACGATCCAGGTCACCAATCTCGGGGGTCTCGGCGCCCGGACTACCGGCGACGGCATCGAACTGGTTAGTGCAATCAACGGTGGCACGACCACGGCGCTGACGACGGGCACGGGCTTTGTGCTCGCCGGCGAACATGTGGATGCGGGCGCTTTCGAGTATCGGCTGTTTGCATCCAATCTCGCGGGTACTAACCAGAGCTGGTATCTGCGCACGCAAGCCAACACGCAGACCGAGATTCCGACCGATCCGGGAACCCCGACGCCGGTCGACACGACCTTCCGCCCAGAGGTTCCGCTGCTCGCGTCGCTGTCGGGCGCGCTGCGCCGGGACGACTTGGCCATGCTGGGCACCTATCATCGCCGGATGGGCGACGAGACCGAAAGCGCCAGCATCGATCCCTCGCGTGCGCAGATCCCGGGCCGTTTCTGGGGCCGTGCACTGCTCGACGACGGGGTCTTCCGCTCGACCGGCGACGCCCGCCAAACTTCGGACGGGCGCGTGCGCGGTTTCCAGCTGGGCGCGAACCTCTTCCGCTACGGGACCGCGGGTGGCGAGATGCATTTCGGCGTCTATGGCGGGTATAGCGAGGGCCGCTACGACACGCTGGGCTACGCCGGCGGCGTCGAAAACCGCGCGGTCGGCCGGCTCGACCCGGAAACGCGCTATGCGGCGCTATATTGGTCGTATCTCGCGAACAGCGGCTTTTATTTCGACACGGTGGTCCAGGGCAGCTGGTATAGGGGCGACGCAAGCGCGAGCACGGGAACCAAGCCGAAGATCCACGGCTCCGGTGTGCTCGCGTCCGTCGAACTCGGCTATGCCCTGCCGCTCTCGCCGAGCTGGAGCATCGAGCCGCAGGTCCAGCTCGTGGCGCAGGGGACGTCGCTCGACCCCACCGCCATTCCGAACGCCACGGTCCGCTACGCCGACCCCGGCCATTTGACCGGCCGCGCTGGCGTTCGCGTCCGCGGACGCTTAGCCGGCGGACTTCAGCCTTATGTGCGCGCCAACCTCTGGAAGACGTTTGCGGCGACCGACCGCACGCTGTTCGTCACGCCCGCGGCGACCACGATCATTCGCTCGCCGGAATCGGCGCTGTGGGGTGAGACCGGCGCTGGCCTCACATGGACGCTGGGATCGCGCCTGTCGCTCTACGGAGAAGTGGATTACCGCAAATCGCTCGACGACGGCCGCGGCTTGATCGGTCATTCGACAAGCGCGTCGGTCGGCTTGAAGTTCGATCTCTAGAGGAGCGGCCAAACCGGCCGCTCCATTCGTCAAAACATCAGCGTGTACCCTGCGAGGCCTCGCACCGTATCGTCGGTCAGGTCTCGCATCACGCCGATCCGCAGATTGGACCGGAGAGTGCCGCGCACGAAACCGGCTGTGAGCTGCAGCCGGCGAACGGTGCTGGCAAGATCGGCATTCGTCGAGCCCAGGATGAGCGAGTGCGTGGCCTGATCGTAGCCTCGCCCAAAGGTCAGGCTGGCTTGACCGCGCTCGATGGTAAGCGGCTGCGCGATGCCGAAACTCAGCAGTCCGCCAAGCGCTGGTCCCGTTGCCTGCAAGCCCGCTCGAGTGGCCCAGAGCGCCGATGCGCCCGTCACCACCGAGACCGGGTCGATCTTCAGGCGCGTAACCCCTAGCGAGCCATAGGCTTCGATATCCCAGCCCGGCACGAACGCGTATTTATGGTGTAGTTCCATCATGCCGGTCCGCGTGCCGCGACCAAGTGCGAGCGGCCCGCTCTGGACCGCCACACCGAGGATCGAGCCACTCTCGTCGACCCATGAGGCGCGAATTTCGGTGTCGCCATGGGCGAGTGAAACCGTCGTGGCCTTCGCCCGGGACCGCCCGCTCCTTCCGCTGGCGAAGCTCACGCCGATGCGGCCGAGCGCCGTTTCCTGATCCACCGCCACGCTGTTGCCGGCTTGGGGCGTGTAAGCGAGGATGCCGTCGGCGAAGGGCGCGAGCCCCATGATGTCGTTTTGCAGCGACTGTTGCGCATTGTAGCCGACACGCACACCGGTCCGCCCGGCGCGATAGGCCACCTCGCCCGATGTCATGACCTGGCGAAACGCACTGCTCTCCGGACCGACGCGGTAGCGCGCATAGCCCAAGGTCGCGCTAAGCGGCCCCGCGTCGAACGCGCTCCACCCGCCCTGGCTGAGCTGTCCAAGGCGGCGACGCAGCCACTGCCCATCGGTGGTCTCCGCGGACACGACCATGCTGGCCAGCGAGCCCTGGAAGTCACGGCCAAAACTGTCGAGCACGGTGACGTTCGATAGCGCCGTCTGGATCGAGCCGGTCCCGACGGCACCAGGCACGACCATCGCGGTATTCGACATCGCGCTTTGCGACGTGCCGTTCGAGAGCACCGGGTTCACCGGAGAAAGTGCGGCCTCCGCGTCGACCAGACCGGCGCCGAAGACCGGATCAACTCCCGGGGCGCCGATATCCCTGGCCGTTGACAGGATGACCTGCCCCGCCTGCTGGCCGGTCAGCTGCGGCCATTTGCTGAGGATGGTAGCGACAAGCCCGGAAACCTGTGCGGCCGCCGAACTCGTGCCCGAAAAGCCTCCCACCGAACCGTCGAGCCGAGTGGTCACATTGGTGCCGGCCGCCGTGACGGTACGGTCCGCCATGTTTCCGGCCTTGTTGGAATAGCCCGCAAGTGCGTAGCTAGTTTGTGCCTGGGTATCGAGGGCAACGACGAACAGCCAGGCATTGCGGTTATCGTCGCTGACGTTGACAGCATCGACCGGGTTGTCGCCCCCGCTGTTGCCGGCGGCGTTTACGAGCAGCCCGCCCGTCGACCCGTAGCGCGCTACGGCATTGCGCAGCGCGACGTTGAACCCCTGCGAGGCCAGCGAGCGATTTACGACCTTGATCCCGACATTGGCAGCGTAATCGATCGCTTCGCCGTCATGAGCGAGTGCTTCTGTTCCGGTGGTGTAGTTGTAGTCGGAGGTGCGCAGGATGGCGATCTTGGCATCCGGTGCGATGCCGACCGTGCCGTGACCGTCGGCTCGTGCGGCGATGATGGCCGCAACCGCGGTGCCATGATCCGATCGCGCGTCGCTGAGCTGATCGCGCTTCGTCGTGGTCCCGTCGCGCGTCTCGTATCCGAAGTCCTTAGAGAGCGGCGAGATTTGTCCCGCGAAGTCAGGGAGCGCTGTGTTCACGCCATCGTCGAGGACTCCGACTGTTACGCCCGCACCAGTCCAGCCGTGGTCAAGAGCATACAGCGCACGGACGAACTCGTTGGCCACGTAGTTCTGCCGAAATTCAGCCGTATCATTCACGGACCGGATGGGCTGCTGTGCAGCGGGCGTGACAATAGCAGACCCGTTTCCCCCGGTGGGGTCGGTCTGCGAGGGCGTCGGAGTGGGCGTGACACTGCTGGCGCCATCGGGAGGCGGGGCGGAGACTACGGGCGCGCTTCCGCTCGAGTTCACACCACCCCCGCCGCATGCGGATAGGGACGCCATCGCCAAGATGCTAGCCGAGAACGAAAGGTACCGCATTGACGCACTCCAGTTTCCTGCGAGCACGCCTAACGCGGATTCCCCAATTTATATTTAATGCAACGGTAGCGTTATTGGGGTGTAGCCTCAGTATATTACCGATCCGTTAACTACACATTGTCCTCCAAAACCGGGATTTTCGCGAGACGGGCTTCAATCTGCACTGGGAAACAGGCCTTATTATCATGACGTCGACGATCCGATGACGCGCCGATTCACGTGGTGCAACGGGACCCGGATCGCTTTGACTCTGTCCGCGGCGGCGAACATGCGAATCAGGAGAACGAAGCGCTGGAAATGGCCGGAAGCGCGCAATCCGTAGTGACAGGCTCCCGGCCACCGACAAGCCCGTCACGAGGGATCGATGACGAACACGCTAACGTATCAACAGCCTAGACCCTTCACCACGTCGAAAATACCTTCATTCGTCTCCCTCCGTTTCACCAAATCGCTGTCGAGCCGGGAGCCTGAGCCGGCTCGCAATGGCAACCTGCAATGGCTGCGGTCGACTCGCTTCGCTCCACGGGCTATGCGGACGATCCCCCGCCCGGCACGTCCGGGCTGCGGGCGGCAGATCGCGAGGCCCCATTTCTCTATCTGCCGCCCGCTCAATATTGCAGTATGACGGCCCGCGGCCCGAGCGCCGCGTAACATCTCGGTACAAACGCCCAACAACATCATGCGTCGTGCACGACTTGTGAGCTGCGCTAAGAAGTTTCAAAAGCGATGGCGACAATCGGAATTAGGAACTGGCAGCGGCCCGGCGCTGATGACCGACGCCGCCCGCACGCCCCATCGCTACCCGAGGGGGTGCGGCTCTACGTCATGAGTGACATTCACGGTCAGACTGCCCTGCTGGCCCGGCTTCTCGATCGGCTAGCGCTCGATGCAGAAAAGCGAGGTCCAATCGATTGCCGAATCTTGATCCTCGGCGACCTGATTGATCGTGGCTCGGGTTCAGCGCAGTTGCTGACCTTTTTTTCCTCATTAGGCAGCGCGAAGGTTATCTGTCTGCTCGGCAATCACGAGAAGGTCTTGCTCGACGTGTACGAGGGAAACCTTGAAGCCGCGTCGGTCTGGTTTCGTTTTGGCGGCTGGGAAACGCTCGAGGGCTTCGGCGCCGATCCGGCATTGCGGGGCACCACCGATCCACGATTGATCGTCCAAGAAACTCGGCGCGTGGTGCCGGCCAAGTGCGTGAACTGGCTTCGGGCCCTTCCGAAAAGTTACGCCCTCGGCGACTATTTTTTCGTGCACGCAGGAGTGCGTCCGCGCGTGCCGATCGAAGACCAGGACGAGGACGACCTATTGTGGATCCGAAGCCTATTTCTCAACAGCCGTACTTGGCATGGCGCCATGATCGTGCACGGCCATTCTCCAACCGCCGGCAGGGTGGAATTTCACCCGAACCGGATCTGCGTCGATACCGGCGCCTACAGCAGCGGAAAAATTGCGGCGCTAGCTCTCGAAGGAAAGCGTTCCTGGACGATCACCGGCTGATTTAGGATTTTAGCCGACGTTAAGTCTCGCGCGGTATGGGTGCCGCATGAACGCTTTCGCCACGCATGCAGCCGGCCGCGGGATGCGAAGCGCCGAAGATCGCGCATCCCCAAGGCTTGTTGCCAACTCCGCGCCGGTTGCGGTGTCAACCGGCGGCACGATGATGGCAGTGCAGCTCGCCGACCTCTCGCCTGAAGGATGCCGTATCCGGACGCCGGCCCGGCTCACTTTGGGTGCGTTCGTGACGTTCGAGGTGGAATGCGATGCGATCTGCGGCTGGGTAGCCTGGAGCCACAACAATTGGGCCGGCATCTGCTTCGCAAGTCCGCTGCCGTCCGCCCGCCACTCGGCGTGGATCGGCGACTCCCAGAAGAACAAGGGCTAACCGAAACCACGCCTAGCGCGACTGCAGGCAGGAGCCCACGCCTCGGCTATCGGACGGCGGCAAGCGCCGCCGGGTCAGGACGATTACCAGATGCTATGCTATTGCGCGTATGCGGAAACGATGCATCAACCACACCGAGAGTCCATCCCGAAGCGGGTATTGCAGCGCCAGCAGAATCAATGCGAGAGGCTCGCGGCTCAGCAGTGCGGCGGCGAGCACGAACAGCGAACAGGCGGTCGCGATCAAGTGTGCCCAGAAAGCATGTTGTGCGACTGACTCGCGGTTCAACGAGAAGGCCTGAGAGTAGACGGCGTGCAGTATGCCGATCCCGTACCCACAGAACAGGATCACGGTTGCCCATTTGCCGCTATCGAATTTTTGCATTTGCGGGATGAAGTGGATGGCGAGCAGGAAAATCAATGCCGTCGCAAAACCCACAAGCGAGAATGCCAGGCTGACGCGCCGCAAGAGGGGCCAGCCCGGCATCGTATCGACGAACCTGCGATAATAGACGTACATCGCGGGTTTCAGGATGTTGTAGAGAAAGCGTCCAGTGGAATAGGCAAGGGTGTAGACGCCCAGGAACTCCAGGCCGAAAATTGCGCCAACAAGAAGCTTGTCGACGTTCTCGAGGCTGGCAGGAAACATGTTAGAGAAGCTGTAAAGACGTGACTGGCTGGCGCCGTCATGGCGCAGCAAGCGTATTACTCGGCCCGGCACGAGGCGCCAATCGACCGTGCTGCGGGCAAAGGCGGCAAAAAAGACGAGATTGCATGCGCCCATGAACAGCAACTGGCCGAGCACCGCTTCGGTAATGGAAAGGCCACCCTCAATCAGCAGCACGAACAGAACCAACGCGCCACCATATTTGAGGCTTTCGACCAGAAACAACTTTTGGAAGCGGCGGCGCGCCTGGAGCATGGCGACGTACAGATCGAACGGATAGATGACGGCGCCGATTGCGGCGATCGCCACTACCTGCCACGGCAATCCGTCCCAAAACAGACGAACGATCAACACCGCGGCGAGCCCGGCCAGACCGAACACGAAACGGTTCACGACGATCGCCGTGCCGCTTTCCCGATCTTCGTCGACTACCGCGCGGATGAATACCTTGTTGCTCTCGGTCAACGCGACCAGCGCGAACAAAGAGTAATAGGAGAACAGGGTGCGGTATTCGCCGGTTGCGGCCAGCCCCGCTCCGAAGCTCAGGAAAAGGACGATGAAATAGTTCATACCGCCCTGCAGCGCCGCGGCAGCAATGGCGAACGGTCCCTTCGCCAGCCAGTCTAGAACGGCAGATCGCCGTCTCGCCGCCGGCAAGGATCCCTCACTCATGCGATGCTCCCAAAGATCGCCGCTTCGGCTTCAGCATATTGACGCAGCCCGAACCGGGCCTCGATGAGCGCCCGTGCCCGCGCCCCGACCTTCGCATCGCCGGCGGCACGCGCGCGGGCAATGGCTTTAGCGATGCTGTCTGCGTCGAAACCCTCGGCGAGATAACCGGTCACCCCATCCTCGATCAGATCCGTCGTGCCCGGGGTAGGCGTGCCGATGCACACGAGCCCAGTCGCCATTGCTTCGATGAGCACCTTGGGAAGTCCCTCGTGAAGGCTCGGCAGGACGAACAGGCTGTGCGCCTGCATCCGCTGGGCCAGCGCGACATTGTCCATTGTACCGGCGAAATCGACCGGGATCTGGAGGCGTTCGGCCTGTGCACGCAGCGCCGGCTCGCCGTCGCCCTTGCCGACGAGCGTCAACCCGCAGCCGAGCTTGGCACAGGCGTCGAGCAATGCGGAAAGGTTCTTCTGAGGTTGCATGCGGCCGACGGCGATCGGCGCAGATGCGAAATCATACTCCGTCTTTGCCACGAAGACGGAAGTGTCGACGTAGGTGGGCAACAGCCGGATTTTGCCGACCGTTCCTGGAAGGCGGCCGATCGCGCGCTGCGCTTCCAGCGAGGTGACGATGATCGCAGCGGCGCGGCGGGCTCCCACACTTTCGACCAGCTTCGCAGCGGCGGCCTTTAGCCGCTCGCCATTGAGGGCAAAACGTCGCGACAAAACATAGCCCAATCGCAACACCAGCGGACGGCCGGTCAGCAAGGAGGCAAACGTGGCAGCTGCCGATCCGCTGATCTGGTTGGTCTTGATCGCAGCGCTCCGGGCGATCGCCGCGCGATGCGCGAGAACTCCCTTGATC
Source organism: Sphingomonas sp. FW306-1B-B10E (assembly GCF_058782005.1). Classification (NCBI taxonomy): domain Bacteria; kingdom Pseudomonadati; phylum Pseudomonadota; class Alphaproteobacteria; order Sphingomonadales; family Sphingomonadaceae; genus Sphingomonas; species Sphingomonas sp. FW306-1B-B10E. The sequence goes on along the minus strand of NZ_JBYSXG010000003.1, from coordinate 39,417 downwards.
GACCAGCCCTTGCCCGCCTTGCCCGACGCCGGCGCCAGAATGTCGACGCGGGCGTAAAGCGGCTCTTGTCGAGCCTGCTCGCTGATGAACGCACGGTCGCGGGCGTCGTAGGAGAAAATCTGTATGCGATCGAAGGCGCCTAATCGCAAAAGCTCCCGGTAAACGAGGATCTCGCGGGAGAACACGCCCTCTTCCTGCCACCAGGCAAGTGATTTTCCCGCCGAGAGGAACAGCGTCAAGATGCGGTCCGCGCGCGTCATCGGGATGCGGGCTCCAACCCTATCGACCGGTAGATCGCGGAGGTACGGTTCGCGACGTCGTCCCACGTCAAGAATCGAGAACGGTCGGGAATGAACCGCTCGCGGTCCTGCGCCACCCGCGCGAGGGCCTCGGCAATCGCGGCGGGATCTTCCGGATCGAAATAATGATGGGCGTCGATGCCGAAGTCGCGATTCTCTGGGATCGAGCTGAGCAAGATTGGCGCGTTCCAGCTCACCGCCTCGAGCACCGCATTCGAGCTCCCCTCGTGCATCGACGAGTTCACATAAGCGAAGGCGTTCTTGTACAGCGCGCCTAGCGACGAGCGCGGCAAGCGGCCGAGCAGGCGGACGCGATCGGAAAGATGCGGGGCGACCTGCTTCATGTAGACCGGATCGTCGACGCCCCCGGCTACGACGAGCAGCATGTCGGGATGTGCGCGTGCGAACTCCTGGAAACCCTCGACGAGGCGATGCACGTTCTTTTGTTCAGTGACACGGCCCACCGCCAAAATGTATGGCTTCTCCGGTAGCGAGATGGACATCGAAGCGTCGAAGTCGGCCGCAGTGTCGGTCGCGTTCGGGATTACGTGAACGTTTTTCTTGATGCCGCGAGCCGCAAGCCGGTCGGCCAAAGCGGGGGTTACCGCGATGACGGCGTCCGCGAAGCGCAGCTGGTATTCGGCGGCGAGAAAGCCGCTTCGGCCGATCAGCCCCCATTTGGGCACGAGGTAATCCGCCGAGCCGTAGCGTACGACAGTCTTGCATCCCATCGCCTTGTAGGCCCAAAGCAGGATGGCCGAGCCCAACCCCTGGAAATGTACCAGATCGGGGCGCCGGCCGACGGCCCGGACCAGCGCATTCGCGTAGTAAAGCAGCTTGTCGGTACGCAACAATCGGCTGTCGGGCGTGGCGATGAGCTTGACCCCGCGATATTCGGAGCTTTTTATGTTGCTGCGCAGTCCGGCGAGCGTGACATCCCAACCGTCGCGCACCATCAGTGGGAACAGGCGTTCGGCATTCTTCTCGGCACCACCTTCGACGTCGGGTATCCCCCGCGCGCCCACCACAAATATTCGATTTCGCATTTTCAGCCCCCCGGCCGGCCCCTGCCACGAGCCTCTTTAGACTTCGTTAAGTTCAATAAGCGATACAGCGGCTCGCTGAAAAGGACATCCCATGGCGCGGGCCGCGAAGAATCAAATCGAGCATTTCCCCGCGCCGTCGGCCACCCCCCGGCCCGACGTCGATGTCGGTGTGCTTGGCGGACCAGTTGCTGCAATGCAACAGGAAATCGCGCAGCGCTTCAGCCAGATACCGCCGCTCGCTAGTCCGGATTTGGGACTTGCAGACGCGTTCGAACGGACTGTCGCTCGACTGTCGCGACTTTCCGGCCCAGCAGCGCTCGTTGGTTTTTGCGCCGGCCTCGGCTGGCTGATATGGGGTTGATCGGACCCAAGTCTTTTTGCACGGCAGCATAGTGACACCCGCGCTCGCTCCGCGCTAGGGAACCCCGTCCCGCCTTGGAAAGACCCGGCACGTGGTTCTCGCTATCCCTGCCCCTTCGCGACAACGCCCAACCGCGAGCACGGTGCTGGCGCATCTCGCGCTTGGCGCGCTGTTTCTCACGGTCGCGCTGTCGATCTGGGCAGTCCGCGTGCGCGTCGGCCCGCTGCCGCTTCGCACTGCCTGCCTGCTCAGCTCGGGTGCCTTGCTGTTCAGTGGGGATGGCCGGCTACTCACGCGGTCGCTTCATGACCTCGCCCGCCTGCTCCTCGTGCTGGTGCTGTGCGCGCTGCTCGCGCTCATCGTCAGCCTTGTCGCGTCGGCGAGTCCTGCAGAGATCTTTCAGCAGTTGCTGGAATTGCACCTCCAGGCGATGATCGGCTCGATCATTGCTTACGGGCTCGTGCTCCGCTTTGGCGTCGCCCGTGTGGCCGTGGTCCTGCTGATCCCGTTCGGAATTAGCGCCGTCGTAGCGCTCGCGCAGTCGCTGGGGCTGGACGCAGCATGGCGCGCCCGTGCCTTTTTCGGCGCGCTCATGCACGATCCTCCTATCACCCAGGATTTCTATGTACGGCGCTATCGCGCGCTAGGCCTTTCTTACTCGCCCGTGCTGTTCGGTACGCAGATCTGCGTCGCGCTGGCAGCGTTTTACTATCTTCGGCTAGGGACCGGCACCGCGCCGAGAAAAGGCATCGACTGGATGTTGATGGCGGTGCTGGCACTGGCGCTTCTGCTTTCGATTGCAACCGGCAATCGCTCTCCGATCATGGGAATGCTGGCCTTCGTCGCGGTCTATGTGCTCGTGCGCGCGCCGGGGAAGTTTCTCGTCGCGCTTCCCCTGATCTTTCTCGCGCTTCTCGCGATCGGCCCATTGATGGATGTCGCCAACAGCGCCGGCGTCCGCGTGGCGCGAACCGAGGACGGCTCGGCGGCGGGGCGCAGCACGCTCCTGCAATATGGCCTCCACCTCCTGGCACGACGCCCCTTTGGCTATGGCCTGACGTTCAACAGCGTCGATTATTGGCAAAGTTTCGTGAGCCAGGCGCGCTATCTCGAGAACCCGATGGCCATTCGCCAGTGGCCGCTGCACAATTACTATATCAACGTGCTCCTGAAGCATGGCGTATTGGTGCTGATGTTCATTCCGCTCATCGTACCGTGGCGTAAGCGCACTTTGCTGCTGTGGATGCCGTTCCTGCCGTACATGATCCACGTCTTCTTCCATAACGACGGACCGCTGCAGGGGGATTTCCTGGTCTTCTACGTGATTGCCGCTGGCATCTACCTGGCGCGGCAGCCCGCCCCCGAGGACGAGCCGGACAAGGTAACTGTGTCTACCGCGAAGCGACCCAAGCGCGCGTTCGCCCGTCCCGAAACGAAAGCGGCCTGAGACAGATCATGCAAACAGCCTTCATCATGCCGACCTTGGGCGAACCTGGTTGGGACCGGCATCTGCCGTCGCTTCTCAACCAGAGCTGCGCTCCCGATCAGATCGTTGTGGTGGTCGATCGACCGGTGTCCGCCGCCGAACGCGCGCAATTCGCGCAGGCGTGGCCCATGGTCACCTTCCTTTTCAACGACAGCAATCTCGGGATCACCCGCTCGCTGAACCGGGCGCTTGCCGAAACGCAGGCCGAGTTCGTTTTCCGGGCCGACGACGACGATGAATCGCGGCCCTCCCGGATCGAAGAGCAACTCGCCTGCTTCCACGCGACGAACGCCGACTTCGTCGCCAGTTGGGGCGAAGGCGTCGCAGGCGACAATGCGCGAAGCTATGCAATCCGCTGTCCCACCGACAACGCCGAAATTCGAAGCGCTCTGCTCAAGCGCAATGTTTTGCTCCACCCGTCACTTGCGTTCCGCCGGGCGCCCATCATGGCGCTGGGCGGCTATGACGAGACCTTCGTCAACGCACAGGATTACGCGCTTTACCTCGCCGGCCTGCGCGCCGGCCTGCGCTTCGCGGCGGTGCCGAAGCCGCTGGTGAAGCGCTTTTATCATGCCGGGAACATCTCGGTTCGCCGCCGGGCAAACCAGTTGATGTACAGCTGCGCTGCGCGTGTCGCTCACCATGCTGCGACGGGCGATCGCGTCGCGTTTCTGCGCACGCTGTGCCATTATGGGCTGTTGGCCGGCACACCCAATTGGGCACGGCGCGCGCGGCGCATGCTCTTCGCGCTTGCGGGCAGAGGCCGCTGAGCACCCTTCTCCGCCTTTGCCACGGGGCGGAAAGTTGAAGGTTAACGAACCCTATATCGCTGTTGCTTATGCCCGACCGGAAAGGCATTGCTGCCACGCGATCGGACCGGGGGATCATCATGCGACCGCATCAAGTTGACGCCCGGCCGGGCGCTTCTGCCGCAATCGGTAAGAAGAAAGACGAATTCATTGAAATCTGGCGTGGCGTCGCGATCGCGGTCGTCGTCTATTTCCATTACGTCCAGCGCCTACCCGCAGAGGCCTATGGCCTAACGCGAGGGCCGGTGCTGCCGTTCTACTCGGGCAATGTGGGCGTCCTCGTCTTCTTCGTGATCTCGGGTTTTCTGATTTCGAAGTCCCTCGAGTTCAGCAGCAGCCTGAGCGACTTCTACGCCAAGCGGCTGTCGCGGATCTGGCCGCTGTTCCTGCTCGCCTCGGTCTTCACCTTCGCAGTCATCCAGCTTACCGCGGCACCGATCCTGTTCGAGGGTGCCAAGCCGATGATCCGGAAGGCGCCGGGGATCGTGGATTTGATCGGCACCGTCCTGTTTCTGGGCGACTTCAATATCCAGTGGGTTGATGGCGTGTTCTGGTCGATCCTGGTCGAGCTGAAATTTTATGCGATCATCGGCGCACTGGCAGCGCTATCGCCGCGGCATTATCCGCGCATATTCGCGACCCTCGCGTTTATCGTGTCCTTCGCGCAAATCGGCCTCACCGTCTTGGTTCCCGAGCTGGCTTTCTGGCCGGTGAAACTGATGAATGGGCTGCTGGTGGCGCAATACCTGCCCTTCTTCGCGGCAGGCGTGCTATTGTACAAGCGCGACACCAGCCCGCTCTTCTCCCTCAATGCGATCATGCTCTTCGTCAATCTGATCGACGATTCGGGACGGTTCCCAGGCTTCAATCTACACGACACGATCGCGTTCATCTTTGCCTTTAGCGGGCTCATGGCGCTTGATGCCGTGCTGCTTCAAAACCGGATCTTCCGCTTCCTCGGCAAGTATAGCTACGCGCTCTACCTGTTTCACCAGATCAACGGCATCATCATCATCTCGCTCCTGACTCCGCAACTGGGCATCGAACAAGCGGCGCTCATCGCATTTGCCTGCACGCTGCTCCTGTCGGTACTGGCCTCCTGGATCGCGGAGTGGCGCTTCCGCCGCACGACCCATCGCTTGCTGGCCCGGATGTTCGGGTGGATCGGGCTTCAGAAGCTCAGCGTCAGCGAGCGTGTTGGCGAAGCGCAATGACGACATCAAAGCATTCAATTCACGGGCGGGACAGCATCGCATGACACTCGAGGACCGGCTTAAACAGGTCGACGGCAGGCCGACCGGATTTGACTATATGCGCATCATCCTCGCGTGCGGCGTTATTGGCTGGCATTCGATTGTCACCAGCTACGGCCCGGCCTTGCAGGACGCGATCCAGGCCGGACCATGGCGCGCGCTGAGCGCGATCATTCTGCCGATGTTCTTCACGTTGAGCGGTTTCCTCGTGGCAGGGTCGCTCGAGCGGTGCCGCACGCTGGTCAGCTTTCTCGGCCAGCGCCTCATCCGCATTTATCCGGCTCTGGCGGTAGAGGTACTGCTGTCGGCGATCCTGCTGGGTCCGCTGGTCACCACGACGCCGCTGGCCGGCTATTTCGCCGACCAGAAATTCTGGCTCTATCTCGTCAACGTGACCGGTCATATTCACTATGAGCTGCCAGGCGTCTTCCTCGCCAACCCGAACCCGGACCGGGTGAACGGCCAATTATGGACGGTACCGTTCGAACTCTATTGCTACATGGCGATCGCGGTGCTGGCATTCTTCGGTCTCGCCCGCCGACGCCGCCTGTTCACGATCGCCGTCGCAATACTCTGGGGCCTACTGGTCGGGGCCTATCTATACCGTAACGGCCTTGGCAGCGGCCGCGCGCCAACCAACATGCCCGGCTACTTGCTGGTGATCTGCTTCCTCATCGGCATCACCTTCTACCTGTGGCGTGACAAGATCCAATGGAACGGTGTGCTCGGACTCGTGTCCGGCGCGGTGGGCGCTGCGCTCCTTATCTTCCCAATGATCGGAGATTATCTGGCGCCGCTTCCACTCGGCTATTTCACGATCTACCTTGGCCTCACGCATTTCCGTAAGATCCGCCTCCTGCAGGGTGCGGACTACAGCTACGGCATCTTTCTCTACGGCTATGTGATCCAGCAGGCCTGGATGAGCCTCAGCCCGGCGCTCCACCACTGGTGGATCAATATCGGGCTGGCGTTACCGACAGCAGCGGTCTTTGCGGCACTGTCGTGGCATCTGGTGGAGAAGCCTGCACTGGGAATGCGCAAACCGCTTAAGAAGCTTGAGGATCACTGGCTGCTTCGTCGTCGGCGCTTCATGCCGAACCTGCCCGAAACGCTTGGTCAGCTTAAGGTTCCCCGGCGGGTCGAAGAGACGGGCTCCCCTGGGCAGGCGGCCTGATCAGCCAGGCTGCGGGACGTCTCCTGATCGAGTCTCGCGAGCGCCGGTCAGGCGCCGCGCCAGCCCGAGCTTGCCGAATAGGCGCTGGAGCGGTTCGCGTAGCAGCCGGTAGCAGGGGCCCTCCACGCTGAGCGAAAGTGCGACGCTAAGCGCCAGCGTCGCCGCGATCCCCACCGCGATGGCTGCATCGATCCCAATCGAAACTGCCAGGGCCTTGATCAGGATCAAGCCAATGATTTGGTGGATCAGAAACCAGGCATAGGCAAAGCGTCCGACAAAGCCGAGCACGCGACGACCCGATAGGAGATCGATGGCGACGGTCGCGGCCGTCACCAGCAGGACGATGCCCGTCGATGTCCAGTCGAAATGGTAGATATGGGCAATGGTGAGGGCGCCGTGCGCGATGATCACGGCCCCGAGCGGGATGAGCCACCTCCGGGGCACGCCGGGCGACGCGATGACGAGGCCTGCCGCAAAATAAGGGAGATAGGAGGCAATGAGCAGTCCGTTGAGAGCCTTTTGCACGAGGCCCGTGCCCGGGACTGAGAGATATTCGAGCGCGGTGACGGCAGTCCCCAAGAGGATGGCTGCGATTATGACGGGAACGACATAGCGATCACGGATCAGCCAGGCAGCAATGCCGGTGAGGATCCAGAACTTGACCACGATCAGCAGTGGCCAGAACGCGCCATCGGCCCAGGAGAAGCCCAAATCCTCGAGGAAGAGAAGCGAGCCGAGAATATCGACGAGATGCACCACCTCGGTATTGAACGCCTTGGGCCCGTCCGGCACGACCGGTGGGGGCACAATGCGCGTCACTACGAAGATGAGTAGCGATGCCGCGACGAGCAGCGGCCAAAGCCGCGCTAGGCCGTCGGCCCAAAGCGTCGAAAGGGTCCCCGAACGCGATCGTGCGCGCTCGAAGAGATAGCCGAAGACACCGAAGCCGATGTAAATGCCGAACTTGCCCAAATGGCAGACCAACGCCGCGGGCTCCGGAACGCCCATCCAGGGCGGCGGGACGCGGTCGGTGAAATGCCCCCAGACCAGCCAGAGCAGGCCGACCGCGAGCCATTGTTGCCAGCGCTCCGTCGGAGCTCCACTTTTTGTCTCTGCGACGTTCATGATCAAGAGGTATCCGAGCCACGCAGCGCTCGCAACCGCAGGGCTGGGAGAACTCCACGTCTCCTTCGATAAGCCCAAAATATTTACCAGTATCGCCCTACCCCACGCCTTAACCTGATTAATGTCTAAGGGGAGAGACGGTTTGACACGGGTTGCAGTGGTCACGGGAGGGGTGCGCGGTATTGGAGCCGCCATTGCGAGCCGGCTGAAGGCGGATGGATTCCTCGTTGTCGCGAATTATCGCTCGAACACCGTGGCGGCGCAGCGCTTTGAAAGCGAAACGGGAATTGCGACGCGTCAATGGGATGTCGCCGACCATGACGCCTGCGCCGCCCAGCTGACGCAAATCGAACGCGCCTTCGGTCCGGTCGAGATCCTCATCAACAATGCGGGGATCACCCGGGATGGCATGTTCCACAAGCTCAGCCGGGCGGACTGGGACGAGGTTCTGCGGGTCAATCTGGGCGGCTGTTTTAACATGGCGCGCGCGGTCTTCCCTGGCATGCGCGAGCGCCGCTGGGGCAGGATCGTCAGCATCAGTTCGATCAACGCACAGACCGGCCAGGCAGGCCAGACGAACTATTCGGCCGCGAAGGCCGGGGTCATCGGTTTCACCAAGGCGCTGGCACAAGAAGGCGCGCGCGTCGGGGTGACCGTCAACGCAGTGGCGCCCGGCTATACCGATACCGATATGGTAGCCGCTGTGGCACCAGCGGTCATGGAAACAATCCTCGCAAAAATCCCAGTCGGTCGGCTTGGCCAGGCCGACGAGGTCGCCTCGGCGGTGTCCTGGCTGGTTTCCGAGCAATCGGCTTTCGTGACCGGGAGCACGCTGTCGGTGAACGGCGGGCAATCGATGGTCTGAGTGCGCAAGCGCTGCGCTGAACGACGTATCCGTGGCGATGGCGATGCCGGGCGAGGACTGCGGCGGCCGATAGTTCCGGAAATCTAAACCAATACGCATCAGGAAATGCGCGATGAACGCCGGAGGTACAATGACAGCGCTTGGGGGGACATTTGCCGAGCCCGAAACGAAGCACCGCGATGGCGTGGTTGCGAACACGCAGCTGACCCGTCTGGCGGTGTATCTGGCACAGCTTGTACTCGACGCCGTCGCCGTCTCGATCGCGGCTTCGGCGTCGGGGTTGGCCGGCCTCTCTCCGCTCGCCGGGACGTCAATGTGGCTGCTCTTGGTGCCGAGCTTCCTCGTCATCAACTTCTGCACGCACGGCTATAGCTATGAAGCGCTGACGAGTTACGGTCGTGGCTGTTCGCGCGCTTTGCGGGGTTGGCTGCTCGCGCTTGGCATCGTCACATTGCTGAGCGCCACCCGCGCGAACGACCAGGAACTCAGCCGAACGGCGATCTTCGTGATCGCGGTGGCCGGTGCGTTTCTGCTGGTCCTCTTCCGCCTGCCGCTCGCCTGGCTGGTCCGCCACGTGCTCGGCACCCGCTTCATGCGGCGGCTGCTGATCGTCGACGGGGTCCCGCTATCGGCGCCGGCAAGCTTCGTGCGGGTTGACGCGCAGCGCATGGGGATTGCCCCGGATCTCGGCGACCCGCACATGCTTCACGCCTTTTCCTCGATCGTCCAAGGTGCCGACCGGGTGGTGGTCTCCTGCGCACCGGAGCGCCGTGCAGCCTGGGCAATGTATCTCAAGGGGGTCGGATGTTGGGGCGAACTGCATCTGCCCGAGTTGAAGGAGCTCTCCCCCTTGCACGCGGAAGCGCATTTGGGGGTGATGGGGGTCCGGGTCTCGACCGGCGCCCTGGATCTTACCAACCGCACGCTGAAGCGTGTGCTCGACCTGTCCGTCGCGGTACCGGCGATCGTATTGTTGAGCCCGCTTTTTGCAGTAACGGCGTTGGCGATCGCTCTGGATAGCCCGGGACCCGTCCTTTTCCGCCAACGGCGTATGGGACGGTGCAACCAGCTCTTCGACGTTTACAAATTCCGCAGCATGCGCACCGACACCTCGGACTTTGCGGGGACCCGATCCGCAGCGCGCGACGACGATCGGATCACGCGGGTCGGACGCTTCATCCGAGCGACCAGCATAGACGAATTGCCTCAGCTCTTCAACGTGTTGCGGGGTGATATGAGCCTGGTGGGGCCACGCCCCCACGCACTGGGCTCGCTGGCGGGTACGCAGCTTTTTTGGCAGGTTGACCAGCGCTACTGGCTCCGGCACGCAATCAAGCCGGGTGTAACCGGGCTCGCTCAGGTGCGCGGATATCGGGGAGCGACCGATCACGAGGACGATCTCGCCAACCGGTTGGTGAGCGACCTCGAATATGTCTCAGGATGGTCGATCACCCGCGACATCGGCATCTTGTGCCGGACGCTGCTGGTGCTAGTCCACAAGAACGCGTACTGATGTGCGGGGCCGCCATCGGCGGGATATCAGTGAAACGGCAGCGGGGGCTTCGACGTGGGAATGAGACTGAGCATTGTGCCTGTATCGGCACTCTTGCTGCTGGCGGGATGTGCGGCCAATTCGGGCCCGGTGTTGTCAGCGGCAGCATTCGAGCAGCGCTTTCCGCCGAGAATCGCGGTCCTCCAGCCGGGTGACAAGATCAAGCTGGCGCTGTACGAGGACCCGGCGTTCAACGGCGACTATCAGATCAGCCCCGATGGGACGATCTCGCTGCCCCTCATCGGATCGGTAAAGGCAGCAGGTCTTGAGATCGAAGCGCTACGCCGTACCATCGAAACCAAGCTGGCCGACGGGTTCTACAAGAATGCGCGGGTCTCCGCACAGGTGCTGTCGCTGCAGCCGGTCTACGTTCTCGGCGAGGTCAACCAGCCTAACGCTTATCCGTATGCACCCGATCTTACGCTCGGCAAGGCGGCGGCGCTGGCCGGCGGATACACGTATCGGGCGAGGATGGATCGCGTCGTCGTGCAGCGCGCAGGGACGCGGCAGGAAGTGATCGTCGAGGCAAACCAGACCATGGCGCTGGCTCCGGGAGACACCGTTCGCATTCTAGAGCGCTACTTCTGAGCCGCCGGGGTCGAGCTATGCACACGGCGCTGATCGGACGTCTGCTCACCCCTGTGGTGCGCGGCGGAATCATGCTGACCGCGGCAGGGGCATCGGTGAACGCCGTCAGAGCGCAGGATGCGCCGGAGTCGGTCTTCGAAACGCAATCCAGCCTCACCGAAATGCGGGCTGATATCGAACGCCTTCGTCGTAACGACCAGGGTCTTGGGAAGCGTCGGCAGGGTGCGCCGGATGATCCGTTCGTGCTGGAAGTGCCGGACCGTTTCCAGCCGCTCGGTATCCGGGCTGGGGATTTCCTGTTGCATCCTGCGGTCGAGATCGGCGCGGTCAACAACAACAATGTGCGCATCTTCGAAGACAGCGCCGACGCTGCCGTGACCGGAGTCGCGCGTGTCGAGGCCGCCTCACAAAATCCCGCATATCTGCTCGGCGGCTTCGTCCAAGCCGCCGGCACGCGCTATTTCTCCAAGACACGCGAGAACACGGCCCAGCTTTCCGCGGGTGCCAATTTTCGGCGGCCGTTCGGCTCTGACCTAGCGGTGGAAATCAACGTCACCGGCGGTCAATTCACCGAAGACCGTGCGACGGCCTTCGCTCCCGTGAGCAGCTTGAAGCCCGTGCGTTACGATCGCGTGTCCGGGCGTGCCGCCTTGCGGGTCACGCCCGGGCGGCTGGCGCTCGAGCCTTGGGTCAAGGTCGATCGCTTCGCCTATCACGACGCGCAATTGCTCTCCGAGCCGACGACTCCGCTCCTGCAGCGTGATCGAAGCCTGGTGCGGCTGAGCACGGGTGCGTCGCTCGGATATGCCGTCTCAGGCCAGACTCTGCTTTACGTCGGGATGGAGGGCAATCGGCGCGACTACGATCTTCGACGCAATCCAGACCGGGACTCGGGCGGCTACGCGGTGTTCGCCGGTTCGCGCATCCGGCCCTCCCAGCTGACGCGGCTCGATGTGGCGGTCGGCTATACACGCCAGAACTATTCCGGGGCGCTCGCCGACCCCGCAGCGCTGTACTTGCGCGCGTCGCTCGACTGGAGCCCCTTGCGCGAAACGCTCGTCCACCTCCGCGCCGTTCGCGATATCTCCGAAAGCGGCGCGCTTAATCTCGGAGGCGTCGTCCGGACCATTGCCAGCGCGGGAATCGAGGAAGAGTTGCGCCGCAACCTGCGCATCGAAGGCTCGATCGAATGGCAGAACTACAACATCCGGACGATCGACGCAGATGACAACCGGTATCGCGCCACGGGGGGCCTGCGCTATCTTGCCAGCCGCAACCTCGAGCTCTTCGCGCGCGGAGAATGGCTGATCAGCCGCCCGAGTAACGTAGTTGTCACGCCCCAATTCGATCGCACGCTCCTCGCCATTGGAGCACGCGCCAAGTTATGAGTTCAGTTTTTCCAGAGGTTTCCGCATGACGTTCGAACAAATCTGGGCGGTCGTTCGGCGCGCTGCGCCCTTGGCCTTGATCGGAATGCTCGGACTTGGAGCAATCGCGCTTGTCTACAGCCTGCTCACGCCCCGCCTTTACGAGGCGACGGCGCGCGTAGTGGTCGAACCGCAGGCGCAAAAGCTGACGTCCGACGACGTCGTCGCGGTCCCAGGGCGCGATGTCGAGGTCGTCGATACCGAAGTCGAGTTCCTCGAATCGAGCTCTGTTGCCGCTCGAGTAGTGCGCAACAGGAAGCTGGTGACCGATCCCGAATTCGGCACCGGCGCGGTCAATGGCACCGCAGCGAAATTCGCCGATGCATTGCACATCCGCCGCGTCGGAATGACCTATTTGATCGATATTTCGGTAGAATCGCAGTCGCCGCGCCGCGCCGCGGAACTCGCCAATGCTACCGCGGAAGCGTATGTCGAGCTCCAGAAGGAGCGCAAGCGATCCACGCTTCAGTCTGCAAGCGACTTGTTGCGGCAACGCGTCGACCGCTTGGTCAACGAAGTCCAGGCAGCCGAAGCCGCCGTCCAGCGTTACCGTATCGATAACAATTTGATGAGCGTGAACGGCACCACCTTGGCCGAACAGAGCGCGGCCGAGTTGAGCGAGCAGCTCGCGAGCGCCCGCGCGCAAGAACGGGCGGCGCAGGGAGAACTCGCTGCAGCCGCGGGTGCAAGGGTCGGCACGGACACCGCGCAGGCACAGCAATCGGTAGGGACGCTGCGCGCCCAGCAGGCGACCGCCCAGCAGGCGATGAGCGAGGCGGAGAGCCGGTACGGCAATCGGCATCCGACCTATCTCGCGGCCCAGGAGCGGCTCAGCGAAATCAATCGGGCAGTCGAGGCAGAAACAGCGAGAGCGCGTTCCGCCGTGGGTGCGGAGCAGCGGCAACGGCTCGCGGATTTGCGCGCCAAGGCTTCGGCAGCGAGCAATCTTCGTGCATCCCTCGAAGCCAGCGCAGGCGCCAACGAAGCGGGACTCACGCGCAACAGTCGCGCGTCGACCGAATTGGCCGATCTCGAGCGCACTGCGCAGGCGAAGCGACAGACTTATCAGGCCGATCTCGGCCGCCTCCAGCAGGTTCAGACGCAACTCGGCACCGAGCAGTCTGATTCGAACATCGTTGCGGCAGCGATGGTGCCTGGGGCGCCCTCCAAGCCGAACGTCAAACTAAACCTCGCCTTCGGGCTGGTCGCGGGGCTACTCGCCGGCATCGCCGTTGCGGCTATCGTGATGATGTTCGAATCGCATTTCACCAGCAAAAGGCAGGTCGAACAGGCGCTTGACCTTGAGGGCCTTCCATCCTTGCCGACGGCACGCTCGGCCGATCTCGACGTTCGGCGTGGGACCGGCTCTGTGGCGATCGCCCGGGAGATGCTGGACAATCCCACCGAGAGCTTTGCGGAGATGCACAAGAATCTGGTGAACGCGCTCGACCGCCCTGTGGACGGAAGGCCCAATCAGGTCATCGCAGTCACTTCGACGCTTCCGCGGGAGGGCAAGACCACGGCGGCGATCTGCCTGGCTGCGATCGCCGCACATACCGGAAAGCGCACGCTGCTGGTCGATTGCGATCAGCGGCGCAGAGGCGCGACGCGCCAGTTCCTCGACGACGTCGGCAAAGGCCTTTCGGACGCGCTGGCGGAGCCGCAACGGTCTCGAGACATGATTCTGCGCTCGCCATTTGAGGGGCTCGATTTGCTGCCGGCTACGAAGTTGCCGGGGTCCGAAGTGGACGTCTTCGACCGCGAACGTTTCGGAGCCCTCATCGAAGTGCTGCGGTCACACTATGACTTGGTGCTGCTCGACACGGCCCCGGTGCTGCCGATTGCCGACACTAGGATCCTTGTCGAACATGTCGATTCCGTGCTGTTTCTGTGCCGCTGGCGCTCCACGTCACGCAAGGCAGTGGAAACGGCGCTCGACATCCTCGGCCGGACCGGTGCGTTGATCGCGGGCGTTGCGTTGACGCAAGTCGACCTCAAACAGCAGTCTCGTTTTGGTTACGGTGACGATATCTTTTACTATCGCAAGTACAAAAGTTATTACCAGGAAAACGTGTGACCGGCGCCACAAAATTCGTGTAATCTCGTCAACAATACGGGATTTATACTTAAGTGATTTTCCGAAGGAGCTTCTGGCGACTAGGCTCGATCCTATTCCTTATTGCCATTGCTCTCGCGGCGGCAGCGACAATGCTGTGGTCAACGTCGATTAACGCTGTTTCAGAACCAAATTTTTCAACCTCCTCCGTTAGATACGTCCCGGCACAAGTTCGGGAAGCATCAATGACAGACCAGGTTTTGGCCTTCGCGGGCGCGGAAGGCTACGGAAGCTATACTTCGGGCGGACGCGGCGGGATCGTCGTCCATGTGACCAGTCTCGCCGATTCCGGCGAAGGGTCGCTGCGTTGGGCACTCGAGCAGGTCAAAGGACCGCGCACGGTCGTGTTCGATGTCGCAGGTACGATCACGCTCAAAACGCAGATTCTCGTGCAGGACGGCAATGTGACGATTGCCGGGCAGACTGCTCCGGGCGAAGGCGTGACGCTTGAGGGTTCGCGGATCCGAATCAAGGCAGACGAAGTGATCATGCGCGGCTTGCATATCCGGCCGGGTGACGGTGCAGTCGGAACCGATCCGGGGGACCGCGATGGCCTGATGGTCGGCACCACCGATTTCGTCGTCAACAACGTCGTCATCGATCACAATAGCTTCAGCTGGGCGATCGACGAGAACGTCTCGATCAACGGCAAGGTGCAGGACCTCACCTTCTCGAATAACATCGTCGCTGAGGGGTTGAGCCACAGCACGCATCCCAAGGGCGAGCACTCAAAGGGGCTGCTGGTCTCCAACTGGGACGGCGCTGACGGCGACGACGCGCGCATCAGCATCGTCAAGAACCTGTTCTCGGACAACGAGCAGCGCAACCCCGAGGTGCGTGCGGGCCAGGACATCGAGATCGTCAACAACTACATTTACAACGCCGGTGTGGCGCACGCAGTGATCTCGCTCGGTGGGGCCAATGGCGGCGCCACCACGGTAACCGCCTCGGTGATCGGCAATGTCGTCACGCCGGGCGCGTCGACGCATCGTGTCGCTAACCCGGTGGCGATCAGTTCGATGGAAGCCGACAGCCACATCATCCTTTCGGACAATCTGTATACCCAGCTCGCGACCGATGCGAACGGCAACCAGGACCAGTCTAAGCTATATTGGTACGCCGGGTATTCGGCGAAGAACCTTGCGACGATCGTAGGCGCTATGACGAAGACCGCGAGCGGCGTGACGGTTCTGGATTCGACCAAGGTCGCACAATACGTCCTCGCCAATGTCGGGGCCATCAACGGCTCGGGCCTCGATTCGGTCGACACGCGGATCGTCAAGGAGGTGATTAGCAAAACCGGCGAGATCATCGACAAGGTGTCCGAAGTCGGCGGTGCGAGCCGGGCGATCGTGCTCGGCGCGACGGACTCGGATCGCGACGGGATGCCCGATTGGTTCGAGGACCTGTACGGGCTCGACAAGCGTCACGCCGATCACAACGGCGACAACGACAAGGACGGTTTCACCAACCTGGAAGAATATATCAACGGACTGATCACCGGTTTCGATCTCGGCCGTTCCAAGCTCGATGGTCCGCGGCAGCAGGCAACAGCCACAACGGCAATCAAGGCTACCGCACTGGCGAGTGCGACCGACGTGATCGGGTTCCTCAAGGGTGCCGGCAAGATTGACCTCAGCGCGGTGGTGAAGAACTTCGACACACCGCACACTGCAAACGAATTCATCGAAATTGCCTATGCCAATGGAAATAGCTACATCTCGGTAGACACCGATGGCGTGGGCGGCTCCAGCATCAAGCAGCTAGTAGCAGTTGTCGAAGGTGCGAAGGTTACGCTCGACGACATCACGCTGAACCATGCGGCAATGCCGATTGCCACCACGAAGGGCGACGATGGCGATCTCGCTCAAGCTGAACAGCCGGTATACGATCCGCACATCTATTTGGCCGGCACTGCTGGAAACGACACGTTCACGATCCGCGAAGCAATGAACCGCATCGTCGAGACGGTGAATGGCGGCACCGATCTCGCGGTAAGCTATATCGACTATACTCTCGACGCCAATGTCGAGAACCTTTCCCTCAAGGCTGGTACGGTGGGAATCGGCAACGCTCTCGACAACAAAATCGCGGGCAATAACGATGCAAACCGTCTCGAAGGCCTAGATGGCGCCGACCGCCTGTCCGGCATGGACGGCGCGGACCTGCTTTTGGGCGGAGCTGGCGACGATTGGGTCGAAGGCGGTGCCGGCAATGACGTGATCTATGGCGGGACCGGGATCGATACCCTTGTGGGCAATGCCGGCAGCGATCGCTTCTGCTTCGATGGCGCCGATTCCCGGATCGGTTCCGCGACCACGCTGGATCGCATCACCGATTTCTCTGACGCCGACTGCATCGTCGTCGATGGAGCGCTAGTGGATTTCGCCTCGCTGGCGTCCGCGACGATCAAGGGGGCAAAGATCAGCGATGCGCTGTCGGCGGCCAACCTGCTGGCGAAGCAGGGGCATGACATGGTCGTCGTGAACGGCACCAAGGATAGCTGGCTGTTCTGGGACTCGGACCACAATGGATCGCTGGACAGCGGCGTGACGCTCAGTGCCATCGCCATTCGCCCCGAGCTGTGGTCGAGCAAGTTCGCCGGCGAAATCTCGCCACTGCTCTAACGGCGTCACAATCTAAGGGACCCGCTGCGCAGGGCGCGGCGGGTCCCCGCTCGCGCAAGGGACAAGCCTACGCCGCAAGCGGATCAGTTGCGCTCGGGCGCCGCCGCATCCGCCTTCGGTCGATCCGCAGGGCCAGACACCTCGATCACCGTCTCCGGATTGGCCGGCACCACCGATTCGGGCAACAAATCCACCGCACTATCCACGCGAACGGAAGCGGAGGGATCCCGAATGGGGCGATCGCTTGCGACATCTCCTACGATCAGCGAGTCCAAACCGCTGACCGCGGTAGTCAGGCCAGGCCAGTCCCCACGGTGCGCAGCGCGACGAAAATCCTTTTCGGGATCGTAGCCGGCGATGCCAGGGATCAGTCGAGACGCCTCGAGCAACCCGGACACGGCGAGCAGGTTTGCCCTAGCCAGATTCTCGTTCGCGAGAACAGATACGTAGGAGTTACGAATCGTCAACAGGTCGCGCGCCAGGTCCAGCGTGTCGAGCGTGGTCCGCGCACCTGCCTTTTCCTGGATCAGCGCACCTTCATACGCCTTGCGGGCCGCGTCGCTCGCGGCAGCATAATGCTGGAGCGAGGCACGTGCCGCAGCAAGCTGATTCCAGTTGCTTCCAACGGTTTCGCGTACTTCGCGGAGGGCTTGGTCTATCAATAACCAATCCGCTTGATTTGCTTCACGCGCACCGTCCACTCTCGCCTGGCGAAGCCCGCCGTCGATCAACGGCACCGAGACGACGATCTCTCCGCGTAGCGACTGCGCTCGCAAGCTGTTTCCATAGGGAGAGACAGGGCCCGAATTGGCGCTTCCGCGCAGCGCGACATCCGCGCCTTGCTCCGCCTTGGCCTGTTCGATTGCCGCGCGGGAGATCTTCTCGCGCGATTGCGCCGTGCGAATGACCGGGCTGTTGGACTCGGTAAACAGATAGGCAGAACTAAGATCGACGAACGGGACGCTCAGGAGCACCGGAGGCGCCAATTTTGCCGAGGGAGCGGCGCCGACGATCTGGACAAACTGCGCCCGGCTGACCGCGAGCTGGCCGCGCGCGCTGATCAGTTGCGCCTCGCCCGCTTCGAAACGGGTGCGAACCTGCTCGAGATCGCTGGCGGTAATGTCGCGAACGTCGAACCGCTCGCGACTGTTGAGATACTGGCGTTCGAGCAAAGCCAGATTCTGCTGGGCAATATCGACGAACGCCGTGTCACGTTGAACGCTGATATAGGCGTTCAACGCACTCAGTAGCAGCTGCGATTCGACCAGCCGCAAAGTATCGCGCTGGAATGCCACCTGGGCCAGCGCTGCCCGCTCTGCGCTGGTGGCCCGTCCTGACGTGAATATCGGCTGGGTGACGATCGCCGAGGCGGTCGAAGACCAGCCCGACTGCGGCAGCGCGAGGTTTCGCGTAAGATCCGTTCGATCATAGGCGTATCCGTGCGATCCGGTTACCGTCAGCTGCGGTCCGAAAGCCGCACGCGCCGCCGGGACCTGATAATTGGTGGAGCGCAAGGTCGCCCGCTGCGCAAGCAACTGCGGATTGCGCTCGTAGAGCACCGTGATGGCTTCAGGAAGGTTCGTGACCTCCTTGATTTCAGCTCCAGGCATACCCGTCGGCCGGCCGGCGAGATCGATGAGTGTCGGGTTGAATACCGGCTCGGCGACCAGCGGCGCGGGTACGGTTTGCGCCGACGAACTGACCGGTGCCCAAAACGCTGCTCCGGCGAACAGCGCCACAACTCCCCTGCCCCCACGCATCTGCATGCCCTTCGTCAATTGTCCCGGAACGCGCGCGCGAATTGGTCGCGCAGCGGCTTGGTGATGTAGCTCAGCATCGAGCGACTGCCGCTTTGGATGTAGATCTCGGCCGGCATACCCGGCTTGAGCGCCAACCCCCCAAGCGCCTTCAAACCGGTCTCGTCGATCGCGATCCGAACGGCGTAGTAGCTACGCTGCCCCTCATTGTCGGTGGTCCGCTCCGGCGCGACGAAGACGACCCTTCCTTCGACCTCCGGTGTGGCAGTCATCGAAAAAGCCGAGAACCGTATCCGCGCACGCTGCCCCTGCGCCACCTGATCGATGTCTGCGGGGCTGATCATCGCCTCGACCAGCAACTTGTCCGTGTCCGGCACGATCTCCATGATCGTCTCGGCGGGCCGTACAACATCACCGATGGTCGCAAACGCCATCTTGTCGACGACCCCGGAATAGGGCGCGCGGATCAAGCTGCGGTCCTTGGCGTCGCCGGCCGTAACGCTTCGCACCTGCTGCTGGTTGAGTGTTCCGTTGACCGCAGCGAGCTGGGTTCCGGCATCCGAGCGCCGGGTCTCGTGCATCTGCAACATCTGCTCACGCGCTTCGGTGATCCGCGCTTCGGTTTGCGCGATCTGAGCCTCGAGACTGGCAATGCTGCCGCTGAGTTCCGATGATGTCCGTTCGAGCTGGTTCAGTCGGTTGATCGTGACGAGATCTTTGCGCCAAAGGTCCCGAACGCCGTCCTGCTCCGGCTTGATAAGCTCCTGCTGCTCTCGCAAGGACCCAATCTGGGCGCGATAGCCACGGATCTGCTGTTGATATTGCGTTACGCGCGCTGCGAGCTGGCTGGCGATGCCCGTACGCTCGCTGGCGCGGATCGCGAACAGCTTCTGCTCGTCCGCCATGGCCTTGCGGGCGCCTGGGTCCTCGCTCGACAAAAGCTCCGGCGGAAATGCGATGGCCGCGGTACCCAACCGCTCCGCTTCCAGCCGCGCGCGCTGCGCCATCAGCTGGTACACCGAGAGAGAGGAGAGCTCGGCGTCGGTTCCGGTCACGGTATCGTCGAACTGCATCAGCGGCTGGCCCTTCACGACATGGGTGCCGTTCTTGACGAAGATACCGGCGATGATCCCGCCTGTCGGATGCGCCACGCGCTTGACGCGCGATTCGACACCTACCTGCCCTGCCCCGATTACCGCGCCACCGATCGGCACGAGCGTCATGGCACCGCCAAAGCCAAAGACGAGAAGCCCGATAGCGATCCAGGTGGTACGCAGTTTTTGCATGACCCGTTTCCGCGGGTCCTGCATCACGTCCTCGTAGCCGTCGTCGGCCAGAACGATGCCGGTAGCCATTACGCGGTACCTTTCGTCGTAACGTTTGCCTGTGGCGGGCCGGATCGCGCGTCGGGCTGGCCCGAAGGCAGACTGGGCGCGGTGATCTTGGCGAGCACTTCGGCCCGAGGTCCCAGCATTTCGGCACGGCCGTTGCGCATGAACAGCACGAGATTGACTTGGCTCAACGCAGAGGGGCGGTGGGCAATGACGATCGCTATTCCGCCCCGCGCACGAACAGCGGCTATCGCATGTTCGAGCGCCCGCTCCCCGTCCGTGTCGAGATTTGAATTCGGCTCATCGAGAAGTACCAGAAAAGGATCGCCGAACAGCGCGCGCGCCAGACCGATACGCTGGCGCTGACCAGCTGAGAGCTGCGCGCCGTCGGTGCCCACCGGCGTCTCATAGCCTTGCGGGAGCTGAACGATCATATCATGCACGCCCCCCGCTTTCGCGGCCTGCACTATCTTCTCCGACGAAGCCTCCGGATCAAAGCGCGCGATGTTCTCGGCTACCGTTCCATCGAGCAACTCAACAGTCTGCGGCAAGTACCCGAGATAGCTGCCCAAGGTGTCCGCCGGCCATTGATCGAGCGTGGCGCCGTCGAGCCGCACTTCGCCGCGCACCGGTCGCCATACTCCGATCAGTGCGCGCGCAAGCGAAGTCTTGCCGGCCGCGCTCGGCCCGACGATCCCAAGCGCCTCGCCCGCCTTGAGTTCGAGATCGACGCCCTGCACCGTCAGCCGCTGACTTCCCGGCGGCGCAACATGCAAGTTGCGTACGCTCAAGGAAATCTCGGGGCGCGGCAGCACGACCATCGTGTCGGGCTCTGGTGGAATGCGGTTGAGCAAGTCCACGAGGCGCTTCCAGCCCTGACGCGCCGCGGTGAACCCCCGCCAATTCGCGATCGCCATATCGACAGGAGCCAAAGCACGCCCGGACAGAATCGACGACGCGAATATGACCCCCCCGCTGGCACTGCCCTCGATGACCAGCAGCGCGCCTACGGTGAGCAGAGCGGACTGCAGAAACAAGCGGAAGACCTTGCTGGCACCCCCGAGCAACGCGGCAGTCCGGGACAATGAGTCATGGGCAGATAGGAAGCCATGATTCATCATCGCCCACCGGTCTTGCAACCGTTGCCGCATGCCGAGGGCAGTAAGCACCTCCACATGCCGCAGGTTGTTCTCGGCGCTGTTGTTGCGGTGCGCTGCCACCTGGCTGAGCCTCAGCGTAGGCTCCTTCGTCATCCGATCTGTGATGATCGTCAGGATGACTAGCACAATCGCCCCCACCAATGCCGTCACGCCGAGCCAATAATGAAGCAGGAAGAGCACGCCGATGAAAAACACCATCCACGGAAGGTCGATGAGCGCGGAGGGGCCAGGGCCGCTGAGGAAACCTCGCACCTGATCGAGGTCCCGCATCGCAATCAGCCCATCCCCGGGCATTTGAATCCCCTGAAGGCGAGCTTCCGAAATGGCGCGCTGCACGCGGCCGCCGACCTCACGGTCGATTCCGAGGCCGACGTCGGAAAGGATTCGCGAGCGCGTCGTATCGAAATATGCCTGAAACAGATAAGCGACGACAACCATCATGAGGAGTCCCGCCAGCGTCGGCACGCTGTGGCTGGGCAACACCGAATCATAGACGAGCATCATGTAGATCGAGCCGCTGAGGAGCAGCACATTCAACACGGCGCTGATCACCACGACGCCGACGAACGCGCGCTTATACCGCGACAAGGCGATCCCGAGTTCTGATTGCTTGAGCCGGCTCATCGGACCATCCGCTCGGCGGCCGCACGATGTCGCGGCCACCCTGTTGTTTCGCCTCGTGCCGATGGCGCGACGCGATCACCCCCCGGTGACGCTCCCCGGTGCCAGAAAACTTTCCTCGATACCACCGCTTTTGCGCGTCGCGCAGACTTTGCGGCAAGCTGATTGGGCAATCTCCTCAAGGAATTACTCGCCGCGTCGAAGTCATCACGCCTGACCCGGCGGACGCAGAAAAACGGCCGAGATTTCTCCCGGCCGCCTTTCTCGATTTTCAGCAAGCGGACCAGAAGTCCCGCTTGCTCAGAGGAATACGAAGTCGCCGGCCGAGACGGTCGCCGCGGCGAACGTCGCCAGCTGCACCTGGGCTGCACCACCGGCGCCGTCGGCGTCGTACCAGAGGCTATGGGTCACCGCGTCGAAGATGAACTGCGCACCGCCACCGACGGCCCCGCTGCCCAAGGTCAGCGAGGCTGCGACGTCGTAGCCGTCTGCCGCTGCAAACGCGAGCTTGTCGATGCCCGTCTCGAAACCGCGGATCATGTCGACGCCATTGGCAGCGCCGGCAGCATCGAAGATGAAGGTGTCGGCGCCTGCGCCGCCAGCAAGCGAGTCATTGCCGCCGCGCCCACGGATCGTGTCGTCGCCGGCGAGGCCGAGGATCTCGTTGACCCCATTCGTGCCCGACAGGACATCGGAAGCGAACGTTCCCTCGAGGTTCTCGAAGCCAGTGATCTTGTCGATGCCCTGGCCAGTGTTCTGGTTCGACGTGATCGAGAGGTCGACCGTAACGCCGACACCGGCCACTGCCCCAACCTTGAAGGTGACCAGGTCCGTCCCGGCGCCGCCGTCAAGCACGTCGTTGCCGAGACCGCCACTGATCACATCGTCGCCACCGACACCGTAGATGCTGTCGTTGCCGCCGAGGCCGTGGAGCTGGTTCTTTCCCTCGCTGCCACGAATTGCATTGGCCAGCTCGTTGCCGTTGCCGCTGGAGTAACCGTTGCTGTCCGTCGCGGCAGTTGCAGCGATCAGCAGGATCTCGCAGTTCGCCTTCAGCGTGTAGCCAGCGAGGTAGGAGACGACCGTATCCTTGCCTTCGCCCGCGGCTTCGATCACCTGATCGCCATCGCCCTGAACGTAATAGGTATCGTCGCCGGTGCCGCCGTACATGCGGTCACCGTCGCCGCCACCGGTCAGCTGATCGTTGCCGGCGCCGCCATAAAGCGTATCCTGACCGTCCCCGCCGTAGAGCACGTCATTGCCATCGCCGCCGTACAGAATGTCGGCCCCGGCATAGCCATAAAGATAATCATCACCCGTGCCGCCGATCAGCGTGTTCGCACCAGCGTCGCCATACAATGTCTCGTCCATGATCAATCTCCCAAACGCGCGAATCCAATCGGACGGGCACCCCCCCGACCTGAATGAAGAATATTATTTTCGATCCCGAGCTGAATTTAACACTCGTTTAACATTTAAGCTCTGTCAACGGCGGATCCGCGTCGAAGCGTGGCATCAGGTCGATGAACCGTTAACCATCATGAAGGGCTGCGGCAGAGCCGCGCAAATTAAATGTTCAAGCTTCAAGGACTTAGGATCGCCGAACCCACTCCGAGGCGCGCCACGGTGAGATCCTCTATGAGCAAAACCGGTTCAAATTGGGGCGACTGAACCGCATTGTGCGCTGCAAAATATCTGCCTTTCATAGGCAAAATGCGCAGCCAATTCGTGTACGACGTCCGCGACTCGCAGTCAGGCGATCAGGGGGCAGCAGTCGACACGACGTCCTGGCGACGCGGCATCGCGCTCGCTCAGCAATTTCGGGAGGAACGGGAATCCATGAAAATCACGATGGTGGGATCCGGATATGTGGGGTTGGTTTCCGGAGCGTGTTTTGCCGACTTTGGCCATGACGTAGTGTGCGTCGATAAGGACCAGGCCAAGATCGATTTGCTCCTTAAGGGAACGATGCCGATCTACGAACCAGGTCTCGACGAACTGGTCGGTCGCAATGTCGCAGCCGGGCGCTTGCGCTTCACGACAGATCTGCCTGAGGCTGTCCGGGGTGCTGAGGCCGTGTTCATCGCGGTGGGTACGCCATCGCGGCGCGGGGACGGCCATGCAGACCTGAGCTATGTCTACGCCGCGGCTGAAGAGATAGGGCGCTCTCTCACCGGTTTCACGGTGATCGTTGACAAGTCTACCGTTCCGGTCGGCACTGGCGATGAGGTCGATCGGATCATTCGCGAGGTCAACCCGACTGCGGACTTTGCCGTTGCGTCAAACCCGGAATTCCTGCGCGAAGGTGCGGCTATCGACGATTTCAAGCGGCCCGATCGCATCGTCGTCGGCTCGGAAGATCCGCGGGCACTGGCGGTGCTGCGGGAGGTCTATCGGCCGCTTCACCTCAACAAGTCGCCAATCGTGGAGATGAGCCGCCGGGGTGCTGAGCTCACCAAATATGCAGGCAACGCCTTTCTTGCGACCAAGATCACGTTCATCAACGAGATCGCAGACCTGTGCGAGAAGGTCGGCGCGAACGTCCAGGAGGTGGCGCGTGGGATCGGTCTCGATGGCCGCATCGGTGACAAATTCCTCCACGCGGGCCCTGGTTACGGCGGTTCGTGCTTCCCCAAGGACACGCTCGCATTGCTAAAGACTGCGCAGGATTACGAGGCGCCGCAGCGCATTGTTGAAGCTGTGGTCTCGGTGAACGACAACCGCAAGCGCGCGATGGGCCGCAAGGTGATCCAGGCAATGGGCGACGACGTGCGCGGAAAGACCGTCGCGATACTCGGCCTGACGTTCAAGCCGAACACGGACGACATGCGTGACAGCCCCGCGATCGCAGTGATTCAGACCTTGCAGGATGCCGGCGCAAAGATCCAGGCCTTCGACCCCGAAGGGCGGGAACAGGCTGAAAAGGTGCTCAGCGACGTCACCTATTGCGAAGGTCCGTACGAGGCAATGGACGGTGCGGATGCAGTGGCGCTTGTGACCGAATGGGACGCGTTTCGCGCGCTGGATTTGAAGCGGATGAAGACCCTGCTGAAGCAGCCGGTCGTCGTCGATCTTCGCAACATCTATCCTCGTCACATAATCGAGGAAGCTGGCTTCACCTATACAGCGGTGGGTCGCTGAGGTGGCGGCCCCTGTCCTTGTCACCGGCGCTGCGGGCTTCGTCGGCCATGCTACCGCCCATCGCCTCCTTGAGCGCGGAGAAGAGGTCGTCGGGATCGATGTCATCAATGACTATTATGATCCGGCGTTGAAGCATTCGCGTCTCGCGACCTTCGAAGGCAAGTCCGCTTTTCGCTTCGAGAAGATGGACATTGCGGATGCCGAAGCGATAGCTGCTCTCGTCAAGCGCGAGAAGATCACGCGCGTGGTGCATCTCGCCGCGCAGGCTGGTGTGCGGTACAGCATCGAAAATCCGTTCGCCTACGAACGGTCAAACCTCGCCGGCCATCTCTCGGTGATGGAAGCCTGTCGCCACGCCGACGGTCTCGAGCATCTGGTCTATGCGTCCTCTTCGTCCGTCTATGGCGACAAGCCGATGGGAGGCACGGGCTTCACGGAGGACGAACCGGCAGCCTCACCGGTCTCGCTTTACGCAGCGACCAAGCGCGCCTGCGAACTGATGAGCCAAAGCTACTCGACGCTCTACGGCATGCCACAGACCGGCCTTCGCTTCTTCACCGTGTATGGCCCGTGGGGCCGGCCGGACATGGCGTATTTCTCCTTCACGCAGAAGATCATGAAGGGCGAAGCGATCGAGGTTTACGGCGAAGGCAAGATGGCCCGCGACTTCACCTATATCGACGATATCGTCGAAGGTGTGCTGGGCGCATTGGACAACCCGCCGCCCGGTGGCGCGCATCGCGTTCTGAATATCGGGGACAGCCATCCGGTGGGGCTGATGGAGATGATCGAGACGCTCGAGCGCGCGCTCGGCAAATCCGCCGAGAAGATCATGCGGCCGATGCAGCAGGGCGACGTGACCGCCACGTATGCGGACGTGTCGAAATTGCATGCGCTGACCGGCTACAAGCCGAAGGTCATGCTCGCAGAAGGACTAGAGCGCTTCGCGCGATGGTACCAGGACTATTATCGGGTCTGAGAATTTAGGGCGGCGGCGCGAACCGCCGCCCTTTTCAAGTTCAAAGTAGAAAGTCGCTGGTTCCGAGATTGACGAAGCCGGCGAGCTTGATCGTGAACTCGGCCGTATTGGGATCGTTGTCGGTGTTCCCGAGCACGATCGTGTTGTCGCCGTCATAATACCAGATCAAATTATGATCGGCGCTGAAGCGCACCGAATTGACCGGAGAGTCGAAAGTGAAGTCGGTGCCTCCCACCCGATACTGAGATAGGTCGATGCGATCCTGTCCGCGGGTGAAGTCGGTGATCATGTCGCCGGAGTCGCGGTTGTCGAGGAAACGGAACACGTCGCTTCCCGCGCCGCCGGTAAGCCGGTCCGCCCCATAGCCACCGATCAGGATGTCATTTCCTGCATCGCCGTTCAGCACGTCATTGCCCGACCCACCGAACAGTACATCGTTGTCATTGCCGCCGGCAAGGCTATCGTTGCCGGTGCCACCGTACAGGGTATCGTTCCCCGATCCGCCAGTCAGCGTGTCTTTGCCGGCCCAACCATACACCGTGTCGTTGCCGTTCCTCGCGTCGAAGGTGTCGTTACCGGTGGTGCCATAAGCGACATTGGCGTTGTTGAGTGCAGAGCTGCTGAACGACGTAAACAGCGACGCTCCGCTCTTGAAGCCATCGAGATCATTCGCGTCGCCCACGCCGGAATAGACATCTGCGGCCGACGCCCACTCGTTCAGACCCTTGACCGTGACGTTGATCGCATGCTCGGTGCCGTCGGCGGCGTGAATGACGACCTGGTCGATCGTTTTCTGGCCGTCGTTGAGGTTGTCGAGCTGGCCGTCAAACGGATTGAGCAGATACAGCCAGCTGCCGTCGTTGGTCAGCACCAGATAGCCATACTCACCCTTGTAGATGCCGCCATCAAATCGCGCTGGACCATCCGCATCGGTGATTGTCAGCTTGCCGGAGGCAAGCAGATCGCGATCCTCGGTGACGGTGCCGGTATCGTCCCCGCCGATTACCGCCGCCTCACTGGTTCCCTTGACCGTGAACGTCAGAGCCTTCTGCGTGCCGTCGATGCTCCGGACCATGACCGTGTCCGTGCGCACATCGCCGGCTTTCAAGGACTGGACCGCTGCAGTGTTATTGTTGAGCGTGTAGGTCCAATTGCCATCGCCGCCCACCGCTAGCGAGCCATAGGTTCCGCTGATCGTTCCGGCCTGGAAGCCCGCCTCGCCGCTATCGGCGTCCACGACGTTGAGCTTGCCGCTCGCGGTGACGATCTGATCTTCGATCAACGTGGCCGAGGCAGCTCCCGTAATGACCGCCGCGTCGTTCACGCCCGCGACGCTGATCGAAACCACCTTAGTAGTGCCATCCGCGGTGCGAACCGAGAGTGCGTCCGTGGCCGCCTGCCCTCCTTTGAGCGACTGTGCCGCGACATTGTCGAGCGTGTAGGTCCACTTGCCATCGGCAGCGATCGTAAGAGTGCCCCACGCGCCTGCCAGAGTCTCAGGCACGAAAGCGGCCTCCCCGGCGTCCGCGTCGCTGACGGTCAGCATGCCCGAAGCCGTGAGTGGCCCGTCCTCGGTAACGGCTCCAGTAGCCAGGCCGCCGACAACTGCCCCATCATTGGAGCCCGTGACGGTAACCTGCACGGTCGCCGTAGCCGTTCTCCCGAACGGCGTGGTGATCGTATAGGACAACACCACCAGCGCCGTCTGACCGGAAGCGAGATAGTCGAAGTCGCTACCGGGATCGAACAGCAGCTTGCCGTCGACGATGGACGCGGTGCCGGATCCCGAGGGCGCGGCCGCCCAGCTAAGCGCCAGGGGCGCCGGTCCGCTGTCGTTTGCGAGCACGTCGATCACCAGTGCCGCATTTTCGTCGGTCGTGCCGCTGTCCGAGGTAGCCGCCGGAACCAGATACGGTTGGATCTGCGCCCAGGAAGTGCCAAGCCCGCTCGCGTCGGCAATATTGATCTGCTGGATCAGCCCATTGGGACGCGCGATCGTAAGGACCGCATTGTCGTTGGTCAGCGCCTTGGCAACGCTGGCCTCCGGATGCGTCGCTAGGAAGGTGCCGATATCAGAATAGCTTGCCAAGGCGATGGTTGCCGCGTTTGCGCCATAGCCATCGAGGCGAATTACGTCGCCCTCGACGAAGTTCAGATCGGCGATCCGGTCGGAAGCGCTGGCCTCCGCCACCTCAGCGATATCAAACAGGAAAAGGTCGGCGCCCGCATCGCCCTTGACCCAGTCATGCCCAGCGCCGCCGATCAGGACGTCGTTACCCGCGCCCCCTGCGAGGCTGTCATTGCCCGCGAGGCCGCGCAATAAATTGGCGCCCGCATTGCCGCTGATGCTGTTGTCCAAGGCGTTGCCTGTCCCCGAGAGATTCTCTACCCCGATAAGGGAGAGCACCTCCAGATTGTCACCGAGCGTATAGGAGATGCCTGATCGCACATGGTCGACGCCCTCGCCTGCCCTCTCGACGACCTGATCCCCGGCCGAGTCGACGATATAGGTATCGTTGCCTGTGCCACCTTCCATGTAATCATCGCCCAACCCACCATCGAGTTGGTCGTTACCCTCGCCACCATACAGCGAATCGTTGCCCGTTACCCCGCGGAGATTGTCGGCGCCGTCTCTCCCGTAGATAATATCATCGCCGCCTCCCCCATAGATGTTGTCGTTGCCGTCGCTACCGTAAATGGTGTCGTCCCCCGACGTCCCATTGGTCGTGCCGCTACCGGCGAAAATCTCAGCCATTTCTATTTCCCCCGCTACAATACTCCTTCCAGAAACGAGGCACGCGCTGCCGTCGGTTTCCGTGTGGAGTCGTTGCACGCGAGGCATAGGTGGCTAATTAACAATTTAGCAATATTTGCTTTTCCGCCGTCCAGCTTTGGCACAATTCCGGGTCGAGTAAATCTTTAATCAGCTGCGCCGATCTTTGATTGCCTGCCCAGCAAGCGGTCTTGTGAAGTTCGAGCGTCAAATCCTTATTGTGTCGGCTGGACAAGCCCTTTAGGCGGCACCCCATCAGGGGGGACTTCCGATGATCAAGCCGCTGCGCAAGGCCGTTTTTCCGGTGGGGGGCCTCGGCACCCGTTTCCTGCCCGCCACCAAGGCGATGCCTAAGGAGATGCTGCCGGTCGTCGACCGGCCGCTGATCCAATATGCGGTCGACGAGGCGCTGGAAGCGGGGATCGAGCAGATGATCTTCGTCACCGGGCGCGGCAAGAGCGCGATCGAGGACCATTTCGACATCGCCTATGAGCTCGAGACGACGATGACGTCGCGCGGCAAGTCGCTCGATGTGCTCGAGGCGACGCGATTGAAGCCCGGCGCGGTCGCCTATGTCCGCCAGCAGGAGCCGATGGGGCTGGGCCACGCCGTCTGGTGCGCCCGTGACATTGTCGGCGACGAGCCCTTCGCGGTGTTGCTCGCCGACGACTTCATGCTGGGCGAGCCCGGCTGCCTCAAGCAGATGGTCGAGGCGTACAACAAGACCGGCGGCAACATGATCTGCGCGGAGCAAGTCCCCGACGACCAGACGCATCGCTATGGCATCATCACCCCGGGTGGCCGCGACGGCGCACTGACGGAGGTCAAGGGATTGGTCGAGAAGCCGGCCCCGGGGACTGCGCCCTCCAACCTGTCGGTTATCGGACGCTATATCCTCCAGCCCGAAGTGATGCGCGTCCTCGAAGGACAAAGCGCGGGCGCGGGCGGCGAGATCCAGCTGACTGACGCGATGGCGCGGATGATCGGGGACCAGCCGTTTCACGGCGTGACCTTCGCCGGCACTCGCTACGATTGCGGCGACAAGGCCGGCTTCATCCAGGCGAACATCGCGGTTGCGCTGAAACGGGAAGACATCGCGCCCGCGGTGCGAGCATTTCTAGACAAACAAGTTTATTAAAGTCGAGGCACAGCACTTTCCAAAACCTAAATGCAGCCCTATCCTGTGAACCCAGACGTCAACAGGCGCGTTAAATAATTACAAGTTTGATCTGGGAGAGACCTCAGATGGCATATTGGCGAGCGTACCAGTCTCCTGCCATCCAGCATGGCACTCCGCATCGCGTTCGGAAATCGGTACCTGCCTCGTCGCTCGCAGCTTCTCCGGGGCATAACTGGAACTTCGAGCCACCGTTTCTCCCTGTCCAAGGAGACATCGTCGAGCGGCTTGTGTGCTCTGCCTCGCGAGTGGCAGGTCCGGTGTCGCTGGCGTTGGCAGTGGCCGGCATTTTGACGCTGATATTTTAGGCTTCGCTTTTTGTGATTGGCCTAAAATGCGGTCAATTGCGTCATCTCAGGACACCTTACGCGGCATTTGACTCCTCGCACCTGCACAACGAACTAGATATATTATTTATAGTTCGTTAAGGTTTGCTGCATTGCAACATTGCGATTCGCAGTAGACTTCCCTGGGGGGCAAGGCGAGTGACTGTTCACAGGCAAATTGCGGCTGCGGCCGAGTTCGCACCATATGCTCATGATAGCGGTGCGCGACTGTCGAGGAAATCCCTCCGTATCCTCCTACATATGGAGCTGCTGGGGATTGATGTCGCCTCGCTGGCCCTCGGCCCGCTCATCGCATCCGCCCTGCTTGTCCGGTTTGGCTTTGCGCAGGGCGATGCCTATGCATCCTACGCCGTGCTTGTCGCCTATGCGACCGTGGCGGTCATGCGCGGCGCATATTCTACCCCGGCGCTTCTCCGCGCCCTGGAATCCGTTCGGCTCGCCCTGTTTTCTCTGGTCACCGCGGTCTTGCTGATCCTCATGGTCGCGTTCTTGCTTAAGAGCGGCGCGCAAATTTCCCGCATGACCTTCGGCACCGGTGCCCTGACGAGCGCACTGCTCCTGGCGGGCGGACGGCTGTACTTCACTCGGCAAGTCAAGAAATTCACTGCGGGAACGCTGACCGATTCGCTGGTAATCGTGCAAGGCAAGCCGCTTCGCTCTCATGCGCTGGGCACCACGATTGTAGACGCGGATGCAATCGGCCTGCGTCCCGATCTGCACGATCCCGCAATGATCGCATATTTCGGGCAGCTGGTGCAAAATTTCGATCGCGTTGTGGTCGACAGCGATCACGATCATCGCGCCTGGGCCCTGTTTCTGAAGGGCGCGAACATCAACGGCGAAATCCTGGTGGAGCGCTCGAACGACGTCGGGGTAATCGCGCTCAACCAGTTTCAGGGCTCGGACACGCTCGTCGTGGCGCGGCAGCCGCTTGGCTATTCGGATCGCCTGAAAAAGCGCCTCCTGGATCTCGCCATCACCGTCCCCCTGATCGTCATGCTCTCGCCGCTTCTCCTAGTTGTGGCACTTGCGATCAAACTGGACTCGTCTGGTCCGGTCTTCTTCCGTCAGGACCGGGTGGGACGCGGCAATCGCCTGTTCAAGGTTCTGAAGTTCCGAAGCATGTACGTGGAGCGTTGTGACGCACAGGGACAGCGTTCCGCATCGCGCGCGGATGACCGCATCACTCGGATCGGAAAGTTCATTCGCTCGACCTCGATCGATGAGTTGCCGCAGCTCCTGAACGTACTCTCCGGCGATATGAGTCTCGTGGGGCCTCGCCCCCACGCACTTGGGTCCCTGGCCGGGGACCGGCTCTTCTGGCAAGTCGACGATACTTACTGGCTGCGGCACCAGCTCAAGCCTGGCATAACCGGACTGGCACAGGTTCGCGGCTTCCGAGGTGCGACGACTGAGGCGCGCGACCTAACCGACCGACTTCGGTCGGACATGGAATATATCCAGGGCTGGGACATCTGGCGCGACATCGCAGTGCTCGCCAACACGTTCCGCGTGATCGTCCACAAGAACGCTTTTTGATTTCTTGAGGGAAAGGACCTCGCGTAGGGCAGCGAATACGCTGGCCTCAGCCGCGCGCTGATTGATCCGGTACACGTGCCCAGCGATCTACGCCCTTCGCGCTAGGCGACCGGCCGTAGCACGATCGACAGGGCGCGTTCCGGGACCATTGGTCCCGAATTACCTCGAGAATCCGAATCGCTTTTCGAGTTCGGCCCTAGTCGCGATCTCGCGCTTAGCCCCGGTCTTAGTCTTAACATGCTCAAAGAGGTCGGGTCGTATCTCGTGCCACCACGGTAGATCGATCGCGCTCTGCTCGTGCAAGTGCGCGAGGTAGGCATCGAGCGTCTTGAAGCGCCGTCCCATGGCAAAGGGCAAGTTCGCCACGCCGTTAGATTGACCCACGCCGTTCACCGCCCGCCCTTGCTTATGTTTCACACCAAGAATCGCAGTCTGCGCCTGAGCAGGCGCAGCACAACCGATGCCGAGGGCACAGGCCAGAATGGCACGGCTCCATGTGGATTTAACAAACATTTCGCGGAGCATAGCGTGTTGCCAGGTGAAAGTTAATATGTTCTGAATAGGCATCGTTTAGCGATCTTCGCAAACGGCATGAGGGGCTTTGCAACATGTCATCTCCACTTACGCGAATCGACACCGAGGGGCGAATCACTTCGATCCGAGAATATGACCACGACCTCAGCGAGCTCGCCGCTGCTGCTGCCGTGGCCGACGAGCCCGAAGGGCTTAGCATCGCGGTCGGCGGCTCTGCGAGCGGCGTGATCAACGCAAATGGCGACACTGACACATTTACGGTATCGCTCGTCGCTGGACAGACCTACCTTTTCTCGCTTCGTGGCACCGGCGCTGGCGCGCTCAGCGATCCGCTCCTGACGGTGCTGAACCCAAATGGAGTGACCGTCGCAACCGACGATGATGGCGGCATTGGAACCAATTCGCTGGTGACGATCACGGCCACGACCACGGGCCTATATTCGATCCGGGCAGCCTCGTTTCAAAATCCGGATACCGACAATGTCGGCGGATACACCATTGACGTCCGGCAGCAGGGCGTCGACGCGGTGGGCGACACGAATGCGACCGCAGGCACGCTGGCACTCGGCACCACCTTCGGATTTCGCGAGTCGGGTACGGGCGGGTCCCCCGTGGATCCAGCGCTGGCTGGCGATCTCGATCGCTATGCAGTCACGCTTGAGGCTGGGAAGTACTATACGTTCAGCATTGCGGGAGGCTATGAGCCGGGCGCTGGCGCCAGCAACAATAGTGCGCTCGACACCTTCCTTATCCTACGCAATGCGGCCGGCACGATCGTAGCTACCAACGACGACGTCAGTGCAACGGATTTCAGCTCTTCGATTGGCTTCTTTGCGCAAACAAGTGGCACTTATTACCTCGATGCGACGGCCTATGCTGGCGACACCGGCGGGTACGTACTGCAGTTCGACAATGTCAGCTTGTCGACGCTTAACCCGCTGGATGCGATCAATTGGCGCACCGCAGATAACGTTCCCTTCGTCGACGTCGGAGGCGTACCGACGGCCTATGTCTATTTCGCCGCGGCAGGTGAGAATTTTGGCGAGCGTGCGGACGACGGTGTCTCCCCGATGGTCACCTACGGCTGGAATGACTTCGAGAAGCAGCAGGTAATGGTCGCTCTTGAGCAATACGAGAAGATTCTCGGAGTGAACTACGAGATCACGACTGACGTGAACCAAGCCACGTTCCGTCTGCTGACTACGGTCTCCGATCTCTATGGTGCGCGCTTTTACCCGCAGGACGAGGCCTATGGCACGCAGCAGGGTATCGGAACCTTCAATATCGCAAATGGCGGCTGGTCGTACGACCATCAGCAGGGCCTCGAGCAAGGCGGGTTCGACTTCGCCGTTGTGCTGCACGAATTCGGCCATGCCCATGGCCTGGCCCATCCGCACGATCGCGGCGGCGGCTCGGATATCATGCTCGGCGTCGTTGGGGCTACGGGCTCGCTCGGTGTGTTCGATCTGAACCAAGGCGTTTACACCGTGATGTCGTACAACGACGCATGGCAGAAACACCCCGATGGGCCATCGCCGCTCACCGGGGCCGGGGTCGACAATGGTTGGTCGGGAACCCTCAGCGCTTTTGACATCGCGGCGTTGCAGCAGCGCTATGGCGTGCACGCCTACGCTACTGGGGATAACGTCTATCAGCTTGCCGATAATGTCGACGATGCGTTCTATCAGACAATTTGGGACACCGGCGGCACGGACACCATCGCGTATGGCGGGAGTCGAAACGCGCAGATCGACCTTACGGCGGCCACCCTGGATTATTCGCCGACCGGTGGCGGCGTGGTCTCGTTCGTCCGCAATGCGCCTGGCACCCCGTCTGCTCAGCAGATCAAAGGTGGTTTCACGATCGCTAACGGGGTGGTCATCGAGAATGCCACCGGCGGACTTGGCAACGACACGTTGATTGGAAACGATGTCGCTAACGTTTTGACCGGCAATGCCGGGAACGACACATTGATGGGCCGCGCTGGTGATGACACCTTGATTGGCGGGCTTGGCAACGACACGCTCAACGGCGGCGACGGGTCCGATACGGCCGACTTCGCCGACGGACCGCAAGGTGTCATCGTTAATCTTGCGCGCGGCACTGCGTCGGGTGCTGGCAACGACACGCTGATCGCCATCGAGAACGTCCGCGCTTCGCGCGGTGACGACACTATCACGGGTGATAGTTTCGCTAACCGCATCAAAGGCGAGACCGGCAACGACCATATCGATGGCGGGGCTGGAAACGATTTGCTCTATGGCGACGGCGGCGACGACACCATTACGGGGGGCGCCGGAGACGATTACATGGATGGCGGCGCCGGATTCGACACCATCGATTTCTATGGAAACTCGCGCGGCGTCGTCGTCGATTTGGGCAATAACCGGGCCCAAGATACCGGTGCCGGCCTGGATCGTTTCGGCAACTTCGAGGCGGTACGCGGCACCGTCTTCAGCGACAGGCTGACCGGCAGCGCCGGAGATGAGCGTTTTAAGGGCGAAGCCGGGGACGATTTCATTTTCGGCCTAGGTGGCAACGACACCCTCTATGGCGACGGCGGTAATGACACCCTCAACGGCGGTACCGGATACGACGTTCTGGGCGGCGGCGCAGGCGTCGATCGCTTTGTCTTCGATAGCCTCGATGGAGATTTGGTCGCTGACTGGACCACGGGCGAGAAAATTGACGTGA
Source organism: Sphingomonas sp. FW306-1B-B10E (assembly GCF_058782005.1). Classification (NCBI taxonomy): domain Bacteria; kingdom Pseudomonadati; phylum Pseudomonadota; class Alphaproteobacteria; order Sphingomonadales; family Sphingomonadaceae; genus Sphingomonas; species Sphingomonas sp. FW306-1B-B10E. Next base: position 4,636 of record NZ_JBYSXG010000003.1, on the reverse strand, counting down.
GCGCTTTCGCAGGCGCTAGCGTGAACATCGTTTCGCGCTATGGACGCGCGACCGTCTCGTTCGACCTGGACCACGATGGACAATTCGACGACGGCTTTTTCACCGTCAACATCGGTTCGCAGGCATTCTCGTCCGGCGACTTGATCCTCGCCTAAACAAGCCTTCTGCGTTATTTAGGGCGGAGGGAAACCTCCGCCCTTTTTGTATGTCATGTTTGCCGGAGCTGACAGGAATACGATTTTAGTGGCGCTGCGAGCTTAGATTGGGAGCAGTAAGGCTGCGCCGGTCACGACGAGTGGTCAAAAAAGCTTTGGACGGGCATCCGTCGCAGTCCGCTGACGCGAGGAACAGCGCCTTTTGCGTTCAGTGCTGTTGATCGAGCGAGAAGCTCGTATAGACCTCGCTAGGCTCCCTGGAACATGGGCTAGAGCCAGATCCATCGCTTGAAGTTCGTGCCATCGGATCTTCGTGGGGCAAACGGGCACGAAACCGAGGATGCAGGCTATGCCGCAACCTCTCTCGCTGATAGTGCTCCTGGTCTTCCAACAAGGCTTTGGCGTAGTTGCGCCAAAAGACGAAACCGACAGTCAGTGTGCTGATCAGCCCGAAAGCCATCAAGATGAGGAAGGGCCCCAACCATTGTTGCGAAAATGGGTCAAACGCATTTCCTCGCGAGCCCCAGGCACGGAAAATCGCGACCAAAAACCCTAAGACCGAAATGTAAAAAACCGCTCGGACGCCGCCCGTATGTCGCTTCATTACTCACCCCCATCGCCGTGCAGACGATCCCCCCGCCCGCGACCTTTCATACGACGCCACCGCCCAACGTGAAGGCGATGGCCGCAAATCTGCGTCACAGATACCGATCGCAGGTCTATTTGTCCTCAATGCGACGCGACTGAGCGCGTCTCTTCCTCCCCGAGACTGTCTCGATATGACGCAAGAAGATAAGCAAAAGTTTAAGGATTTGGAAGAAATCAATCGTCGATTCGACAAGCGGGCGGCAGCTCGCGACGTCCGCCGTTCGATCGACCGAGGCCGGATCTAGTCCAAGCCTTCAGGGGGCGCTTAACGACGTTCGCCGCTGGTTCCAGTGCGACCGGCTAAGCGCGAGAATGATCGGGTCAATGTCCGACGGCTCGATATCCGATGCAATAAGGGTCCGTCGGGCGAAATCTGTGAACATATCGAAGCACGCTTCGCCGGCTTGGCTCGAAGAATGCCGCAACGGAGTGCGCTGAGGAGGAAAGGCAGCGCGGCGTGCGCCATGCCACGACGGAACATTGCACTGCGCCGACATAGACCGAGCAATAGATAACGCTTTGACTGCACTAATTCCGACACGCTTGCGTGCGTGTCGCTTGAGGTGGATATATAAGTCGCCGGACTTCGTCATTCTTATGAGGATACAATCCTGGTTAAAAAGTGAAGCCGGCATCTTGACGGGGGAGCGATGGAAAGCCGAGCAGCGTGGGTCGGCATCGATACATCGAGCCGCACCTTTGCAATTTGCACCGTTGATGAAACGGGGCTTTGCATCCATCAGGCCGTGGTGCCATCCGACCCAACCGCGGTGGTGGCTTATCTTCGTCAGACCACCGAGCTGCGTGCGATCGCATTGGAAGCATGTTCGACTTCTCTTCACCTCGCTCGCGTGCTGACCGCGCTGGGGTATCCAGTGAGTTTATACGATCCTTTGAGAATCCACCGATTTCTCACGGTTCAGGCGAACAAGACTGACGCTAACGACGCTTTCGGCTTGGCTGAAGTCGCGCGAGTCGCAGGCGGACGCCTTCGCACCGTTTACCTGCGTCCGCCGGACCTCTCCCTGCTTCGATCGAAGCTGATGATCCGCGAGCGCGTCATCAAGATGCGAAGAGTCAATGAAGGGTCGCTGATCAATCTGATGCACTCTTACGGCGTGCGCAGCGATATTAAAATCACTTCCGAAGCGAGCCTGCGCCGCGCAGTGGCGGAGATGGTGGACCAAGCATCCCAGCATTACGACCTTCCGCTCGCAGATCTTGTTGCACCGCTGGTTGCATTAAGCGCCCAGCTGAGGGCGACTGAGCAAATGATCGACGGTGAACTGCGACGCTACGCGCGACGCGACCCGACATGCCAGCGCCTGATGGGCGTGCCTGGGGTCGGCGTAATCACTGCGATTTCCTTCAAAACCGCAATTGGAGATCCGAGTCGTTTTGCCAACGCAAGCGATGTCGGGGCATATTTAGGACTTGCTCCGAAGGTCTGGAAGACCGGTGGCACTTCCAGACGGCGCGGAATCTCCAAGGCCGGAAACGCGCTAACGCGGCGGCACCTTTATATCGCTGCCAAGGCGGCTTTACGATGCCGAGCTCCCGGTAGGCTTCAACGCTGGGCTGGTGGCATAGCCGAACGCTCAGGCCGGAAAAAGGCATTGGTCGCACTTGCGCGCAAGATGTCTGTTATCATGTTATCTCTGTGGAGAAATGAATCGTATTTTGATCCTATTGTTTGAGCGCGCGGCCGAAGAGTCGCGATCTGCCACGACTGCGAATGAAAACCCAACGCCTCGAGCTTGACGTAATTAGTGCAGCTGCGCCTACTCAGAGCCATGAAGATCATGGCTCACACTTTCGATGCGCTAGAGGGGTCGAAAAGCAGTAGCGTTGATCGAGGGCGGTTCGGATCCCCAAAGGCGGCAGACAAAGCGTAAGCTCCTTTAGTGCACAGAACGCTGATCGGCCCCTTGCCATCGAAATTTAAGAAGTAACGATCGCTGCCAGAGTTCGCCATTATCGTCCGAGGCGATCCAAACGAACGTTTCCGCACCTCTTTGAGTGACTGCCAAAGCTTCGAAATTGTCGTGGAGAACCGGTGCCGCGAAGGTAGCAACCTCTTGTCCCTGATATACTCCATCAGCACGCTTGTGCGCGATGTCTACTAAGACGAGTTTGGCAGTGAACAGTTCGGGTAACGAAAATCGTCGATTGAGCACGAGCAATCGCCCGTCGGGTAGCTGAGTCGCATCTGTAGGATCGTAACCCTCGGGTGGGACGTAGGCGAGTTGCTGTGGTTGCTCTCCGCTTTCAGTCGGGTCGGCCTCAAAGCGCAACATGACACGCGCATCGGCTCGGCCTGCAGGACGGCCCATTTCGCTAATGATCAAGAATGCGCCGTTTCGTAGCCGTACCATTGCCTCCGCGCCACCGCCCTTTGGCCAATCCGCCATTGCAAGGGGGCGTGCCGCTGCCTCGGCGCGCGTCATGCTCGCGTTATAGCGCCATATTGCGTTGCGACGCTCGTAGCCGATCCAAATCTTGCCGGTGTCTGGGTCTTGTGTCAGCGACTCAGTATCGCGATCACGTTTCCACAATCCAGTGCCAGGACCTGGCAGGTCGGCAAATGCTATATCGTTCGGACGAAAATCGTCTCTCATTTGAAATTTGACGATGTTCCCGCTATCGCTCAACAGCGTGAAAGCGTTGCCGTTGACGCGCATTGCTGAAAAGCTTCCGAAGGCGTCGTCGTTGCTACTCAGGGCTACGCCGCCAATAAAGGTCAGTTGTCCTACTTTGAACCGGAGCGGATTTGACCTATCGAGAACAACGGGCGTTATTTTAATTTCCGGACGGTCACCCAGGATTCGACGTTGCCTGAGGCTCGAGGACGAAGCTGCCAGGCAAAGTAGCAAGACGATCAAGGCGAGATAGCGCATTCCCGCTTCATACCGGTCCGCCGCATGCGCACTAGGGTCTTTTCGTGGCCCTCCGTCCCTTTGCTCAGCCAGCGGACGAGCGGAGATTAACGCGCGTACCGAGTTCTATCTCGATCGCAATCTTTCATTTTGGCAAATTCTATGCCAATTTTTTTTAATGGGCGGGTGTGGCTCGACCTGGCCACATCCGTGGTTCCAAGGAAGACACCGAGCTATTCCAAAACGAGACAAGGGTTGAGCGGCGCAACCTAGCTGTCATGATCGAGCCCTAGCCCAGCGCCAAGCGCCAGTTCCAGAGTCTCTTCCCCGCGCTGCTTCCGTCCCGTGCCCCCGCACGAGGACCGCCAACAGAGGATCGATCATGGCTGCCAACGTGTTCATCAACGAGATTCACTACGACAATGCCGGTACGGACACCGGGGAGTTCGTCGAGATCGCCGGCGCCGCCGGCACCGATCTCACCGGCTGGAGGATCATCCTCTACAACGGCGCCAACGGGCAGAGCTACAACACCGTCACCCTGAGCGGCGCGCTGGCCAATCAGCAGAACGGCTTCGGCACCCGCGCGGTGACCTACCCGGTCGACGGCGTCCAGAACGGTTCGCCCGACGCGATCGCATTGGTCGATCCCAGCGGCGTGGTCGTCCAGTTCCTCAGCTATGAAGGCGTGTTCACCGCCACCAACGGCCCCGCCGCGGGCCTGACCAGCACCGATATCGGCGTGTCGGAGAGCAACACGGCGCCGGTCGGCGGCTCGCTTGGCCTGGTCGGCAGCGGCACCAGCTACAGCGACTTCCACTGGGCGGCGATCGGCGACGATACCGTCGGCGGCGTCAATGTCGGCCAGACCTTCGGCGGCGTGACGCCGCAGCCGGGCACGCTCAGCATCGCCGATGCATCCACCGCCGAGGGCAATAGCGGCACCCACGACATCGT